>NZ_JBTMMT010000020.1:0-95838 GCF_055517075.1 Micromonospora sp. DSM 43699 | reverse complement strand
GGTGGGGGCGGGGCGCGGGTAGTGTTCGGGTGTTGGGTGGTCGGGGTTCGGTGGCGTTCGGCGCTGCTGCTCCGGCTGCGGAAGGAACGCCCTGGAGGTGGGGGACATGACTGATCCGGCCAAGGTTCGCCGGCACGCGGAGCGGATTCGCGAACTGGTCGCTTCGGTGGTGCGGAGCCAGATCAAGGACCCCCGGCTCGGGATGGTGACCATCACCGACGCCCGGATCACCGCCGACCTGCGCGACGCCACCGTCTTCTACACAGTGCTCGGCGACGCGACGGCCCAGGCCAGCACCGCCGCCGCGCTGGAGAGCGCCAAGGGGATGCTGCGCAGCACCGTCGGCAAGGCCCTCGGGCTGCGTCACTCACCCTCGTTGACCTTCGCCCTGGACGACGTGCAGGACCAGGTCAAGCAGATCGACGACCTGCTCGCCCAGGCCCGCAACGCCGACGCCGAGGTGCAGCGGCTGGCCGCCCAGGCGAAGTACGCGGGTGACGCCCAGCCGTACCGGGTCGACGAAGAGGACGACGACGCGGAGGACGAAGCCGTCGACACCGACGCGTCAGCGACGGACCGACGGTGACAGCCGCCCCGGGCACGGCCGGCGGGATCCGCGCCGGGTCGCCGTCCGCCGGCCCCGGTGAGGACGACTGGGCTGCCGCCGTCGCGGCGGTACGTGGCCTGCCGGCCGACGCCAGGGTGCTGCTGATCTGTCACGTCAACCCGGACGGTGACGCGCTGGGCAGCATGCTCGGCTTCGGACTGGGCCTGCGGCGGCTCGGCGTACGCCGGTTGCAGGCGACCTTCCCGGGGCCGCCCGAGGTGCCGGAGCCGTTCCGCTGGCTGCCCGGCATCGACCTGCTGGTGCCGGCGGCCGAGGCGTACCCGGATCCGGATCTCGTCGTCTGCTTCGACGCCGCGAGTGAGTCGCGTCTCGGTGACCTGGTCGACCGGCTCGACACCGCCGGCACTGCTGTGGTCCTCGACCACCATGCCTCGAACACCGGCTTCGGTGCGGTGCATCTGGTGGACCCGGGGGCGGCGGCCACCTCGGTCGTCGCCGAACAGCTGCTCGCCCGGCTCGACGTGCCGTTGGACGCGGAGATCGCGGCGGGCCTCTACGTAGCGCTGACCACCGACACCGGCTCGTTCCGGTTCGCGGCGACCACCCCCGAGGTGCACCGGCTCGCCGCCCGACTGCTCGCCACCGGCCTGCGCCCCGGCGACATCTCCCGCGAGGTCTTCGACACCCGGCCGTTCGGTGCGGTCCGGCTCTTCGGTGAGGTGCTGGGCCGGGCCCGGCTCGAACCGGCGGCCGCTGCCGGACACGGTCTGGTCTGGACCGACGCCACCCTCGACGACCTGGCCCGGCACGACCAGCGGCCGTACGTGCTGGAGTCGCTGATCGACTCGGTGCGTTGCACCGCCGAGGCGGACGTCGCGTGCGTGCTCAAGCAGGTCGGGCCGGACGAGTGGGCGGTGTCGATGCGGAGCAAGGGTGCCGTCGACGTCAGCGCCGTGGCGGTGGCGCTTGGTGGCGGAGGTCACCGTTTCGCCGCCGGTTTCACCGGACGCGGTGACGCCGACCAGGTCATGGCCCTGATCAAGGCGGAGTTGGACGGGGCGTTGACTGCCGGCCGTGCCGATGCCGACGGGTGTCGGTCTTCCCGCACACGGTGAGCCCGGAGAGAATCGGACGATGGAGCAGCCGCACGAGATCGCCCTGGACGTCTCCCGCACCTGGGACAGGCCGGTGGTCACCGTGCCGGTGCTGGCCTGTATCTCCCTGGTCGGTGGGCAGTTCCCGTCGTTCTCCGCCCAGGCCAACCTCTGGACGTTGGGCACCGGCGGTGCGCTGATCTGGCTCGGCCTCGGCAACCGCGTGCAGCGCCGTCCGGCACCGCGCCGGTTGGGTCGGGGCACCGCGTGGTGGCTGCTCCCGGCGGCGGTGTTCGGTGTCCTGGAAGGTGCCACCTTCGTCATGTCGGCCGGGGACGAGTTCCCCACCTTCTCCCGCCTGGCCGACCCACTGCTGGAAGACGAACTGGTCCGCTCGGCGGCCTGGTTCGTCTGGTTGGCCGCGTTCTGGGGGCTGGTGCGCCGGTGATGCGTGCCCTTGCCATCGGTGGCTTCCTCGCCTCACTGGTGCTCTTCGCGGCGGTCGAATGGGCCTCCCGCCGGGAGGACTCCCGGATTCCGTCATTGGGCGACGTCTGCGCCTACGTGATGCGGTACGAGGTCGGCCCGGTGCCGGTCGGCCGGATCGGGCTGTTCGGCTTCTGGTGGTGGCTGGGCTGGCACTTCCTGGCCCGCTGAGCACCAACCGCCCGGCGTCCGACAGTCGGCGTGGTGCGGACGGTCCCGGGCAGCCGGTGGCAGGCGACCGAGCCCACTGACCACCGCTGTGCCGCGCCCCGGCCCGCCAGGGTGCCGACGACATGCCCGCGTGCCCGCGTGCCCCGTGCCCCGCGCCCCGTGCGCCCCGCCCCGTGCGGCGAGACACGCCGGCGGGGTGGTCCGTTCGTCGGCTCTGGCGATGGCTCGTGCGTGACGGTCGGCCGCCGGGCCGGCCGCGCGTCGGGTCGTTCCTGACG
Organism: Micromonospora sp. DSM 43699; assembly: GCF_055517075.1. NCBI lineage: Bacteria > Bacillati > Actinomycetota > Actinomycetes > Micromonosporales > Micromonosporaceae > Micromonospora > Micromonospora sp. DSM 43699. The sequence continues at coordinate 93,241 of NZ_JBTMMT010000020.1, read as the reverse complement.
GGTCCAGATGGCGGGAAGAGTGGACACCATGTGGAAAGTAAACGTTAACTTGGGAAAGGCCGACGTCGCGTCGCGACGCAGGTCGTGGGCGGTAGTGCCACACCCGGCGCCGCCTCCCTCCAGGGTCTGACCGACCCGGGCTCACGCTGCCAGGCGAGCCGCTCCGGTGATCCCGGGCCGCCCTTCCGGCGCTCAGCAGGACCGCCCGTAGGGCCACCTGTTCCGGTGACCCGCACCCTGGAAGGACACCGCCATGGCGACCAAGCCCAAGACCGAGACCACCGACGAGGCCCGCGAGCAGATGCGCCGCGCGTTGCAGACCTCCATGGACACCCGTCAGTGACGCCGACCCACCGTCGGTGACGCCGACGAGTGTCGGCGTCGGCGTCACCGTGGGCCGCCGGCCCCGTCCGGCCGGGCTCAACAAGGCAGCCGTGCCCGGCCTGACCTCGCTGCCGGACCAGTCGAGATCATGACAGCACCGACTGTTCCTGGGCGGCGATCCTGCTCTGGATGATCGCCCTCAGCGGATGGTCGATCCGGGTGAGGAGGGCCGCCGCCTGCGTCCAGGCCGCGCGGGCCGCCTCGGTGGCCCCGGCGGCGTCGTGGGTGTCCCCGAGGTGCTGCAGTGTCTCCGCCTCGAAGAGGCGATGGTCGAGCAGCCGGTGGAGTTCCAGGGAGCGCTGGTAGCAGCGGGTCGCCGCCTGGTGGTCGCCGAGCCGGTGGTACGCGTAGCCGAGACTGTCCCACGAACTCGCCTCCCCGACCGGTCAGCGAGCTGCTGCTGTAACTCCAGCGCCTCCCGGCAGTGCTCGACCGACCGCCGGTGGTCGCCGAGCTGCGCGTAGTCCCAGCCCACCGAGTTCAACGCCCTGGCCTGGGCGATGAGGTTACCGGTGGCCCGGAAGAGCTCCAGGGCGCGCAGGTCGTGCCGGAGCGCCTCCTGCTGGCCGCCGAGATATTCGCAAACCCAACCCATGGTGACGCAGGTCCACCCCTGACCGTCGAGGTCCCCGGCCGCCGTGTAGTGCGCCATGGCCTGCTCAAGATGGACCCAGGATTCCTCGTGCCGGTTCTGCCCGCTGAGGGCGTGTGACAGCTCGCGATGCGCCGACGCGACCATCGCCCGGATCGGCGATCCGCTCGGCGCAGCGCAGCGCCGTCCGCTGGGTGACTGTCACGTCGTTCCAGTGCCCCTGCCGGTTGCAGAAGGTGGTCAGGCACCAGGCCAGTTGCCAGGCGTGCCGGTCGAAGCCCGTCCCGGCAGCCGCCTCGACCGCCGCCACCAGGTGGGGTCGTTCGGCGGCGAACCACCCGGTGGCCGCGTGGTCGCTCTGCGGGGTGGCGACCGTCACGCCGGAGTCCGGTGGGTCGAGGACGATGGCGTCCCGGTGCGGCCACAGCAAGCGGTCGGCGGTGTGCAGGTAGTGGTCGAAGAGCCGGCGGCGGGCCGCCGTCCGCCCGGGGCGTCGGCGGCCAGTTCGACCGCGTACGCGCGCAGCAGGTCGTGCAGGGTGTAGCGGCCGGGACGGTGTTCGTTGACCAGGTGTGCGCGGGCCAGCTCGGCCAGGGCCGACCGGGCCCGGTCGACCCTGTCGCCGGTCAGGCTGGCAGTGGCCGGCACCGTGACGTCCGCGCCGGCGCCGCTGCCGACCGTGCGCAGCGGCCGACTGTCGCGGCCCCCTCGTTCGGGGTCCAGGGCCCGCCGCAGGTGGGAGACGTGGCTGCGCAGCGTCGCGGTGGCGGCGTCGGGCACGGGGTCACCCCACAGCGCCGCGGCCAGCCGACCCGCCGGCACCGACCGGCCGCGTTCCAGCACCAGCACCGACAACAGGACGACCAGTTGAGGGCCCAGCCGCAGCGGAGTGCCCCCGATGGAAGGAGCCGGAATGGGACGAGCGATGAGCGTGGTTGCCGATCGGCTGCTGGCGGCGGTGGCCCCGAAGGTCACGGCCACCGCCGTGACCTGCACCTTCTGGAAGACCCGGTGCGTGACGGGCAACTCCAGCAGCGGCTGCGCGAGCACCAACCACAAGTGGACCCAGTACGTCTACAAGTGCAGCGACGGTAGCGAGCGTATCGAGTTCGGCCACTGCGGCTGCTGACCCGGACCGTCGGTTCACCACCGGGTGGCCACCGGTCCGGACTGCGGGCCGGTGGCCACCCGGCCAGCCCGTGTTTCGACATTTTCGACATCGAATGGAGCCGTGAGGTGCTTCTCCTCGCGGCTGCGGTCACCATCGTCGGCGTACTTGTTGCCGTCAATTTGTTGCTGTGTCTGGGAATTGTGCGGCGGGTGCGGGAACACGCCACCCGGCTGGCCGCCCTGCCCGAACTGCCGGCCGACGGGATGCTGCCGGTGGGCGCACCGGTCGGGAGCTTCACCGCCCACGCGGTCGACGGCACCCCGGTGACCCGGGAGTCGCTACCGGACGGCGGGCTCTGCGTCTTCCTCGCCGCCGACTGCCCGCCCTGCCGGGACGAACTGCCCGACGTGGTCGAGGCGGCGGCAGCCGGGCGACGGGTGGTGGCCGTGGTCGTCGGGGACGACGGCGCGGAGCCGATGGTGTCATCGCCGGCTGCGACGCTGCCGGGGCGACCGGACGAGTTTGTTGATCTCGCACCGGCTCGGGGCGGTGCGGGACGCGGACACGATCGCGGTGCTGGACGCGGGACGGATCGTAGAACGCGGCACCCATCGTGACCTGATGCGCCATGACGGTCACTACGCACGCCTGTTCCGGCTCCAGGCGGACGGCTACCACGACGGGCTCCCGGCCCGGACCGGGTGACGGCGATGGTGGTCGACGTGTGCCGCCCCGTTGCGGTGACCGGGCCGGGGTGGACGCCGTGACCGGGCCGGTCGGCGCGTTGCTGCTCGGGTCGGTGCCGGTCGCGGCGGCGGTCGTCCTCGTGGGGCTGCGCCGCAGTCGGCTCGTCGTCACGGTCTCCGGCGACAGCATGGCGCCGACCCTGCGCTCCGGCGACCGGGTGCTGGCCCGCCGGATCCGGTCGGAGCACCTCCGGACCGGGCAGATCGTCGTCCTGCGCCGTCAGCACCGCGCACGGGACGGCACGGTCGGCGGGCACCCGTTGATCGTCAAGCGGGTGGCGGCCGTGTCGGGTGAGCCGGTCCCGCCCGGCCTGCGCGCCGCCCCCGGTGTCGGGGACGACCTGACGGTGCCCCCGGCCGGTTGCTCCTGCTCGGCGACAACCCGGCGGTCAGCTTCGACTCGCGGCAGTCCGGCTACGGGCACGCCGACCAGGTGGTGGGGGTGGTCGACAGGCGGCTCGGCGGCCCGTCGATCCGGCCGGTACCGGCCGGGTTGTCCGGCGGGGCCGAGGTTCGTAAGGGATGACAAGTCTTGTGATCCTTACCCGGCCATGACAGGATCAGCGGCGATGACCCCCTCTGCCGCCCCGTCTACCGCCGCCCCGTCCGCCGTGGCCTCGCCGCGTCGGATCGCCGCGCTGGCGCTGCCCGCCCTGGTGGTGCTCGCCGCCGAGCCGCTCTATGTGCTGGTCGACACCGCGGTGGCCGGGCACCTCGACCGGGTGGCGCTCGCCGCGCTCGCCGTCGGCGGCACCGTGCTGACCCTCGTCGCCTGGCTGGGGGCCGTGCTGGCGTACGGGATCACCGGCCGGGCGGCCCGCCGGTTCGGCGCGGGCGACCGGGCCGCCGCCGTGGCCGAGGGTGTCCAGGCATCCTGGCTGGCGTTCGGCGTGGGGACACTCGTCGCGCTCGGCATGCAGCTCGGGGCCGGGCCGTTGACCGACCTCCTGGCCGGTCCCGGGGAGGTGGCCGACGCGGCCGAGCGGTGGTTGCGGGTCGCGGTGCTCGGCGCTCCCGGCCTGCTGCTCGCCGCCGCCGGCAACGGCTGGCTGCGCGGGGTGCAGGACACCCGCCGGCCGCTGTGGTTCGTGCTCGGCCCCAACCTGCTCTCCGCGCTGCTCTGCCCGCTGCTGGTCTATCCCGTCGGCTGGGGGCTGACCGGTTCGGCGGTGGCGAACGCGTTCGCCCAGACCGTCTCCGGTGGGCTGTTCGTCGCCGCCCTGGTGGGCGAGCGGGTGGCGTTGCGCCCCCGCCCGGCGGTGCTCCGCCAACAGGTGATGTTCAGCCGGGACCTGCTGGTCCGGGGCGTCGCCTTCCAGGCCAGCTTCCTGTCCGCCACCGCCGTCGCGGCCCGGTTCGGGGCGGCGGCGGTCGGTGCGCACCAGATCGCCGTACAACTGTGGTTCCTCACCACCCTGCTGCTCGACGCCCTGGCGATCGCCGGGCAGGCGCTGGTCGGCGCGGCGCTCGGGGCGGGCGACGCCGCCGGCGCGCGTGTCCTGGCCCGCCGCCTCGCGTTGCTCGGGGCGGCGTGCGGTCTGGCGTTCGCGGTGCTCATCGCCGTCGGGGCCGGCGTCGTGCCCGGCTTGTTCAGCTCCGATTCCCGGGTACGCGAGCAGGCCATGGTCGCCTGGCCCTGGCTGGTGGCGCTGCAACCGCTCGGCGGCGTGGTGTTCGCCCTCGACGGGGTGCTGATCGGCGCCGGAGACGTGCGCTATCTGCGTAACCTGACGATCGTCGCGGCGTTCGGCGGGTTCCTGCCGGCGATCTGGCTGACCTACGTGTTCGACCTGGGTCTCGGCGGCATCTGGGCCGGGTTGACCCTGTTCGTGCTGCTGCGGCTGGCCGCCCTGCTGCTGCGGCTGCGCTCCGGTGGTTGGGCGGTGGTCGGCGCCGTACGCGGCTGACCAGGGCGGACCGGCCACCGGCGCGGGTGCTGCGGTGCCCGGCGGATCCCGGTTCCGGCCGGTCCGCCGCAGGGTGCCGTGCGGTGGCGGGCGACGCGACCCCGTCTGGCAGGCTTGGCAGTCGTGAACGGTGACGGTCTGATCGTGGTCGACAAGCCCGGCGGCATGACGTCGCACGACGTGGTGGCACGGATCCGCCGGCTGGCCCGGACCCGCCGGGTCGGGCACGGCGGCACCCTCGACCCGATGGCCACCGGTGTGCTGGTGATCGGGGTGGGTCGGGCCACCCGGCTGCTGACGTACGTGATCGGGGCGGGCAAGAGCTACACCGCGACGGTCCGGCTCGGGCAGGCCACCGTCACCGACGACGCCGAGGGCGACGTGCTCGCCAGCACGCCCGCCGGCGAGCTGACCGACGCCGCGATCCGGGCCGCGTTCGTGCCCCTCACCGGCGAGATCGACCAGGTGCCCAGTGCGGTCAGCGCCATCAAGATCAATGGAGAGCGGGCGTATAAGCGGGTCCGGGACGGGGAGAGCGTCGAGCTGCCCGCCCGCCGGGTCACCGTCTCCCGGCTGGACGTGCTGGCGATCCGCCGGAACACCCCGGACGTGGTCGACGTCGACGTCGACGTCACCTGCTCGTCGGGGACGTACATCCGGGCGCTGGCCCGCGACGCCGGTCTGTCGCTCGGCGTCGGCGGGCACCTCACCGCGCTGCGACGGACCGCTGTGGGCAGTTTCACCCTCGCCGAGGCGGCCACCCTCGCGGCGTTGGAACAGCGCGCGCCCGAGGTGGTCAACCTGCCCCTGGACACCGCCGCCGACAGGTACTTTCCGCGCCGGGAGGCCGGCGTCGACGAGGCGAAGGCGCTCTCCCACGGCGGTCCGCTCGACCCGGTGGGCATCGACGGGCCGTACGCCGTCTTCGGACCGGACGGTGGCCTGATCGCTATCGTCAGCGAACGGGACGGCCGGGCCCGCGCGGAGATCGTGCTCGCCCCGGCCTGACCGGGCCGCCGACCGGCGCCGACGGCGGCGGTCGGTGCGGACGGCGGACGGTACGGCACGACGAGCGGGGACGGCGACCGGGACGGGTCGACGGCGACGGGCACGGGTGGGCGCCGGTCAGCGGTGGAGCAGGAGAGGAGCGGCATGCAGCGGTGGCGGGGGTACGAGGCGACGCCCGGTGGGTGGGGGCGGTCGGTCGTCACCATCGGCGTCTTCGACGGCGTGCACCGGGGGCACCAGGCGACCATCGGGCACGCCGTGGCGCGGGCCCGCGAACTGGGCGTCCGGTCGGTGGTGGTGACCTTCGACCCGCACCCTGTCGAGGTGGTCCGCCCCGGCTCGCACCCGGCCGTGCTCACCGAGCCCGCCCGCAAGGCCGAGTTGATCGAGGCGCTGGGCGTCGACGTGCTCTGTGTGGTGCCGTTCACCGCCGAGCTCTCCCGGCTGTCGCCCGAGGCGTTCGTGCACGACATCCTGGTCGAGCGCCTGCACGCCGCGCTGGTCGTGGTGGGGGACAACTTCCGGTTCGGGCACCGGGCCGCCGGGAACGTCGAGCTGCTGGAACGACTCGGCGGGACCTTCGGCTTCGAGGTGGAGCACGCCCCGCTGGTCGCCGCCGAAGGCACGGTCTTCTCCTCGACGTACATCCGGTCCCGGGTCGAGGCGGGCGACGTCGCGGCGGCGGCGACCGTGCTCAGCCGACCGCACCGGCTCGAGGGGGTGGTGGTCCTGGGCGACCAGCGCGGCCGGGAGCTGGGCTTCCCCACCGCCAACCTGCGCTGCCCGCCGCACGCGGCGGTGCCCGCCGACGGGGTCTACGCCGGCTGGCTGGTGCGCGGAGGGACCGAGCGGCTGCCGGCCGCCATCTCGATCGGCACCAACCCGACGTTCGCCGGCCGGGAACGCCGGGTCGAGGCGCACGTGCTGGACTTCTCCGGCGACCTGTACGGCGAACAGGTCGCCCTGGACTTCGCCGCCCACCTGCGCGGCCAGATCCGGTACGACGCGATCGAGCCGTTGCTCGTCCAGATGGCCGAGGACGTCGCGCGGACCCGCCGGGCGGTCGCCTGACCCGCCGGGCGGGGGTGGGCCGGCGACCCGTCGTCGTCGCAGGCGTGGGCCTTGACCGGGCGGTTCCGCGACGGGCTGGTAGGGTGGCGGTGACGTCGGATGACCGACGCGGGGCCTCGCGTGCCTGCACGACGCCGCGGGTGCGAGGTTCGTCCGTCCCCGGTCCACTCGGACCCGAACGACGGACATCAGTTGTCAACCCACCGAAACAGGGAGAACATGGCGCTCGACCAGGAAGCCAAGGCCAAGATCCGCACGGAGTACGCGACCGCCGAGGGCGACACCGGTTCGCCGGAGGTCCAGGTCGCGGTCCTCACCAAGCGGATCGCGGAGCTGACCGAGCACCTGAAGGTGCACAAGCACGACCACCACAGCCGCCGTGGGCTGCTGCTGCTTGTCGGTCGGCGCCGTCGGCTGCTCAACTACGTCCAGAAGAAGGACATCAGCCGCTACCGGTCGCTGATCGAGCGGCTCGGCCTGCGCCGATGACGTGACGGGGGAGTGGCCACCGGGTCGCTCCCCCGTTCGGCACACCACTGAAGAAGAGGGCCGCGCGACCACCCGAGAGGGAGCCGGTCAGCGTACCGGTCTCCGGTAGTGGCCCCCGGGCATCCCGGCATCATGCCGGCCACCCGGGCGCTTCGATCGAAGACCGGCCGTCTGAGCAGCTCCGGTGTCGTGGGCCCACGACGCGAAGGAGTACCGCCGCACATGACCGAGACCAACCTCGGCACCGAATCCCGTACCGCCGTGATCGACAACGGGTCCTTCGGCACCCGTGAGATCACCTTCTCCACCGGCCGGCTGGCCCGGCAGGCCGCCGGTTCCGTCGTCGCCCAGCTGGGCGAGACGGTCGTGCTCTCCGCCACCACCGCCGGTAAGCACCCGAAGGAGCAGTTCGACTTCTTCCCGCTGACCGTCGACGTCGAGGAGCGGATGTACGCCGCGGGCCGGATCCCCGGCTCGTTCTTCCGCCGCGAGGGCCGGCCCAGCGAGGACGCCATCCTCACCTGCCGGCTGATCGACCGGCCGCTGCGCCCGTCGTTCGTCAAGGGCCTGCGCAACGAGGTCCAGGTCGTCGAGACCATCCTCGCGCTCGACCCGCAGCACCCGTACGACGTGGTGGCCATCAACGCCGCCTCGATGTCGACGAAGCTGTCCGGCCTGCCGTTCTCCGGCCCGATCGGGGCCACCCGGGTGGCCCACGTCGACGGCCAGTGGGTGGCCTTCCCGACCCTGGAGGAGCTGGCCCGCGCCACCTTCGACATGGTCGTCGCCGGCCGGGCGCTCGACGACGGCGACGTCGCGATCATGATGGTCGAGGCCGAGGCGACGCCGAACGCGGTGACCCTGATCGCGGGCGGCGCGACCGCCCCGACCGAGGAGATCGTCGCCAGCGGCCTGGAGGCCGCCAAGCCGGCGATCCGTGAGCTGTGCCGGGCGCAGAGCGAGCTGGCCGAGGTGGCCGCCAAGCCGGTCACCGAGTTCCCGGTCTTCCTGGACTACCAGGACGACATCTACCAGGCGGTGGCCGAGCTGGTCCGCGCCGAGGTGGGCGAGGCGCTGCAGATCGCCGGCAAGGCCGACCGCGAGGAGGCCCTGGACCGGATCAAGGCCAAGGTCGCCGAGGAGCTCGGCGGTCGGTTCGAGGGCCGGGAGAAGGAACTGTCCGCCGCCTTCCGGTCGCTTACCAAGTCCGAGGTCCGCAACCGGGTGCTGCGCGAGCAGGTCCGGATCGACGGCCGGGGTCCGCGCGACATCCGGGCGCTCACCGCCGAGGTCGGCGTGCTGCCCCGGGTGCACGGTTCCGCGCTGTTCGAGCGGGGCGAGACCCAGATCCTCGGGGTCACCACGCTGAACATGCTCCGGATGGAGCAGATGGTGGACACCCTCTCCCCGGAGAACCGCAAGCGCTACATGCACAACTACAACTTCCCGCCGTACTCGACCGGGGAGACCGGCCGGGTCGGCTCGCCGAAGCGGCGGGAGATCGGCCACGGCGCGCTGGCCGAGCGGGCCCTGCTGCCGGTGCTGCCGTCGCGCGAGGAGTTCCCGTACGCGATCCGACAGGTGTCCGAGGCGCTCGGCTCCAACGGCTCGACCTCGATGGGCTCGGTCTGCGCCTCGACGCTGGCGCTGCTGTCGGCCGGTGTGCCGCTCAAGGCGCCGGTGGCCGGCATCGCGATGGGCCTCATCTCCGACGAGGTGGACGGCAAGACCCAGTACGTGACGCTGACCGACATCCTCGGTGCCGAGGACGCGTTCGGTGACATGGACTTCAAGGTCGCCGGCACGCCGGAGTTCGTCACCGCGCTCCAGCTCGACACCAAGCTCAACGGCATCCCGTCGGACGTGCTCGCCGCCGCCCTCCAGCAGGCGAACGAGGCCCGGCAGACCATCCTCGGCGTGATGCAGGCGGCGATCGAGGCTCCGGCCGAGATGTCGGACTACGCCCCGCGGGTCACCACCGTCAAGATCCCGGTGGACAAGATCGGCATGGTGATCGGCCCGAAGGGCCAGACCATCAACGCCATCCAGGACGAGACCGGCGCCGAGATCTCCATCGAGGACGACGGCACGATCTACGTCGGCGCGACCAACGGCCCGTCGGCGCAGGCCGCCGTGGACCGGATCAACGGGATCGCCAACCCGACCCTGCCCAAGGCCGGCGAGCGGTTCCTCGGCACGGTGGTCAAGACCGCCGCGTTCGGTGCGTTCATCTCGCTGCTGCCCGGCCGGGACGGCCTGCTGCACATCTCCAAGGTGGGCGACGGCAAGCGGGTCGAGCGGGTCGAGGACTTCCTCAACGTCGGCGACAAGGTCGAGGTGGAGATCGCGGACATCGACGCCCGCGGCAAGATCTACCTGGACAAGGTCCGGCCGGAGGGCGCCGAGGCGCCGGCCGCCGGTGAGGCCGGTGAGGCCGCCGGTGGCGACCGGCCGGCCGGTCGCGGCGGTGACCGGGGTCCGCGTGACCGCGGTGACCGGGGCGGTGACCGGGGTGGTCGGGCCCCGTCCGGCGGCGAGCGTGGCCCGGAGCGCGGCGAGCGCCCGTCCGGCGGCGAGGGTGGCGACGGCGGCGAGCGTCCGCGTCGGCGTACCCGGCACAGCTGAGCAGTGACCGGCCGGGTGACGACACGACGTCGTCACCCGGCCGGTGTGTTCCCTCCACCCCTCGTCGCACCGAGAGCAGGTTTCCGTGAGCCGGGCCCAGCGTTCGCCGTTCTCCCCGGGCCGACGGCCGGTGACCCCGCCCGACCGCGTCCGGCACGCCACCGCCGGCCAGCCCGGTCGCGCCGGTGCGGCGTCCCGGGCGGTCACCCGGACGATCAGCGACGACCCGCTGGGCGGCACCGTGCGGCGTACCGTCCTGCCGAGCGGGCTGCGGGTGCTCACCGAGGCGATCCCGACGATGCGCAGCGTCTCCTTCGGCATCTGGGTCACAGTCGGTTCGCGGGACGAGACCGGCCCGCAGGCCGGCGCCGCGCACTTCCTGGAGCACCTGCTCTTCAAGGGCACCCACAAGCGCACCGCGCTGGAGATCTCCTCCGAGATCGAGGCGGTGGGCGGCGAGACCAACGCCTTCACCACCAAGGAATACACCTGCTACTACGCGCGGGTCCTCGACGAGGACCTGCCGCTGGCGATCGACGTGATGTGCGACGCGGTCGCCGACTCGGTGCTGGAGCCGGCCGACGTGGAGACCGAGCGCGGGGTCATCCTCGAAGAGATCGCCATGCACGACGACGAGCCCGGCGACGAGGTGCACGACCTGTTCGCCCGCGCCGTCTACGGTGACCACCCCCTCGGCCGGCTGATCTCCGGCACCGAGGAGACGGTCACCCCGATGACCCGCCGTCAGATCCAGGGCTTCTACCGCCGTCGTTACACCGCGCCGCAGATCGTCGTCGCCGCCGCCGGCAACCTCGACCACGCCACGGTGGTCAGGCTGGTCCGCCAGACGTTGCGCGGCACGCCGCTGGACACCGACCCGGCCGAGCCGGGCACCCCCCGGCCGACCACCCCGGCGGTACGCACGAAGCCGGCCACCGTCCTGGTCGAGCCGAAGGAGACCGAGCAGGCGCACGTCATCCTCGGCTGCCCCGGCATCGACCGGGTCGACGAGCGGCGGTTCGCCCTCGGGGTGCTCAACAACGTGCTCGGCGGCGGGATGTCCAGCCGGCTGTTCCAGGAGATCCGCGAACGCCGTGGCCTGGCCTACTCGGTCTACTCCTACGCCAGCCAGTACGCCGACAGCGGCCTGTTCGCCGTCTACGCCGGCTGCGCGCCGGGCAAGGTGGACGAGGTGCTCCAGCTGACCCGCGCCGAGCTGGCAAAGGTGGCCGCCGACGGGCTCACCGAGGCCGAGGTGGCCCGGGGCAAGGGGATGAGCAAGGGCTCGTTCGTGCTGGGCCTGGAGGACACCGGGTCCCGGATGAGCCGGCTGGCCAAGGGCGAGCTCCTCTACGGCGACCTGATGCCGGTGGACGAGCTGCTGGCCCGGGTCGAAGCGGTGACCGTGGCCGACGTGAACACCCTCGCCGCCGAGCTGCTGAGCCGGCCGATGTCGCTGGCGGTGGTCGGCCCGTTCGGGAAGCACGACTTCACCGGCTGAGCAAGTGGCGACCCGGCTGAGCAAGTGGCGACCGGACCGGGGCCTCCGCTCCCGGCTGCCCCGGCCTAGCCGGACGACCCTTGCCGGCCCGTCCACCGTCCCGTGGGACGGTGGTGGTCCGGCGGTGGGCCGCGTCCCGATTGGGATAGGTTGTGCCCCGTGACTGAGGAGCAGACGAAGGACCGGGACCTGTCGATCCGGGTCGGTGTGCTGGGGGCCCGGGGCCGGATGGGCGCCGAGGTGTGCCGGGCGGTCGACGGGGCCGACGACCTGGCGCTGGTGGCGGCGATCGACCAGGGCGACGACCTGTCCGCGCTCTCCGCCGCCGAGGTGGTCGTCGACTTCACCACCCCGGACGTCGTCATGGACAATCTGCGCTGGTGCATCGACCAGGGCGTGCACGCGGTGGTCGGCACCACCGGCTTCAGCGAGCAGCGACTCGACCAGGTGCGCGGCTGGCTGGCAGACAAGCCCGACGTCGGAGTGGTGATCGCCCCCAACTTCGGCATCGGCGCGGTGCTGATGATGCAGTTCGCGACCCGGGCGGCCCGGCACTTCGAGTCGGTGGAGATCATCGAGCAGCACCACCCGCGCAAGCTCGACGCCCCGAGCGGCACCGCCACCCACACCGCCCGGCAGATCGCGCAGGCCCGCGCCGAGGCCGGTCTCGGCCCGATGCCGGACGCCACCAAGGACGAGGTCCCGGGGGCACGCGGCGCCGACATCGACGGGGTACGCGTGCACGCGGTCCGCGCCACCGGCCTGCTCGCCCACCAGGAGGTGCTGTTCGGCACCCTCGGCGAGACCCTGACCATCCGGCACGACTCGTACGACCGGGTCTCGTTCATGCCGGGGGTGCTGCTGGCCGTGCGGTCGGTCCGGCAGCGACCGGGCCTGACCATCGGCCTGGACGCCCTGCTCGACTAGCACCGGCTGACCATGCGCTGTCATGACCAGCCGGTGGTCGTCGTCAGCCGACCGGGTGGCGGGCCGGGGCGGTGCGGGGAGCGGGGATGGTGGGGGTGACGGTGAGGCCGGCGGGCAGGCCGGTGACCGTGGGATGGCCGGTGTGGTCGACGTGGACGTCGACCGGAGCCCCCGCCACCCGCAGACCGCGTACGGTCAGCGCGCCGAACTCCGGGCCGGCGAGCGGGCGGACGGTGACCCGCCCGTTCGGCACGTCCGGGTGCAGGCCCGCGCCCGCCTGCAGCAGCAGCACCGCCGACGCCGCCGACCAGGCCTGTGGCCGGCACGCCGCCGGATACGGCACCGGACGGCCGAGCAACGTGCGGTCGTCGCCGCCGTGCAGCTCGGGCAGCCGGTAGTCGAACGCCTCGGCCGCGCCGAGCAGCCCGTCGGCCAGGCCGAGCGCGGCCCGGTGGAAGCCGCCCCGGGCCAGCCCGGCCAGCACGATCGCGGTGTCGTGGGTCCAGACCGACCCGCAGTGGTACGACAGCGGGCTGAACCCGGCGTCGTCGGTGGACATCGTGCGCAGCCCGTACCCGCCGCCGAGGGCGTCGCCGGTGAGCAGGGCCGCCACCCGGGCCTCCTCGTCGGCGGAGAGCAGGCCGGTGCCGAGCAGGTGACCGATGTTGCTGGTCAGCGAGTCGACGGGGCGCTTGTCCCGGTCGAGGGCGAGCGCCGGGCGGGGCCCGTCGGGGCCGGCGTCGACCCAGAACCGGGCCCGGAACGTCGCGGCGAGCCGGGCGGCGTGCCCGCGCCACCTGTCGGCGTCGGGCCGACCGAAGGCGTCCAGCAGATCGGCGCCGTGCATCGCGGCCTGGTACGCGTACCCCTGCACCTCGGCGAGCACGATCGGCGGCGTGGCGAGCCGGCCGTCGCGGAACCGGATCGAGTCGCCGGAGTCCTTCCAGCCCTGGTTGGCCAGGCCGTGCCCGGTGGTGTCGAGGTACTCGACGAGACCGTCGCCGTCGGCGTCGGCGTGCTCGCCGAGCCAGCGCAGCGCCGCCTCCAGGTGGGGCAGCAGCGGCGCGACCTGCTCGGCGGGCAGGCCCCAACGCCAGGCGTCGTGCAGCAGGGAGACCCAGAGCATGGTGGCGTCGACCGTCCCGTAGTACGCCGGGGGGAGCCGTAGCCCCTCGCGGGGCAGGGTGAACTCGCCGCGCCGCAGCTCGTGCAGGATCTTGCCGGGGGCCTCGCCGGTGGCCGGGTCGACCCGGGTGCCCTGCCGGCGGGCCAGGACGCGCAGCGTGCCGGCGGCCAGCTCGGTGCCGAGGGGCAGCATCATCCGGGCCGCCCAGAGGCTGTCCCGGCCGAAGAGGGTGAGGAACCAGGGCACCCCGGCGCCGAGGAAGACGTCCTCCGGTCGGGCGGGGTCGGTGAGGCGCAGCGCGTGCAGGTCGTCCAGGGACCGGTCGAGCAGCCGGACCAGCCGGCGGTCGTCGGCGCGTACCTCGGGGCGGGACCAGCTCGGCCCGGCGGTGGGGGCGGCGACCACGGCCCGTGGGTCGTGCACCCGCAGCCGCCAGCGCAGCGTCGCCCGGCCCCGGGCGGGAAGCTCGACGGGCCAGGCCAACCGGGGAGCGGTGGCCCGCCCGCCGGTGACGTCGACCCGCGCGTCGTCGCCGGTGACGGTGACGGTGACGTCGTCGGCGGTCCAGCTCAGCTCGCCGGGGCGGTCGGTGCGGGCAGCCAGCCCGGTGGTGTCGCCGCCGGTCTTCACCACCTCGACGGGGGCCAGGTCGCAGCCGAGGTCGACGCTGACGGTGGCGCGTACCGGGCCGCCGGCGGTGGAGACGACGTGCAACTCCTCGTCGATGCCGTGCGGGCCGGCCCGCCGGACCCGTTCCACCCGGACGGTCGGGTCGGGGCCGGGGTCGCCCAGCCAGCGGGTGAGCCCGACGAAGCGGACGCCGTGCGGGCCGTCGACGCCGTGGGTGAGGGCTTCCGGTTCGCGGTCGTCGACGCGCAGTTCGGCGCGGGAGAGCACCCGGGCGTCGGCGTGGAAGACGCCCTGGACGCCGGCCGGGCGGATCTGCCCGGCCCGGTCACCCAGCGCGCTGGTCGGGGCGAGGACCACCCCGACCAGGTCGTGCAGCAGGGGTTGCAGGTGGCGTTCGGTCACGACTTCGACTCCAGCTCAGGTCGGGGGCGGACGACGTCTTGACAAGGCCGTCCGGGGCGGTGCACAGTGCGAAACAATCCAGAAACTTGAACGATCCAATCCTGCCCTATCCGAATTGGATCGTTCAAGACCGCGAGAGGGGTCAAGTGCCAGAAAAGGTAACCATCGCCACGGTGGCCCGGCACGCCCGGGTGAGCCGGCAGACCGTCTCCAACGTGATCAACGCGCCGCACATCGTCCGCCAGGAGACCCGGCAGCGGGTCGAGGAGGCCATCGCCACCCTCGGCTACCGCGCCAACCAGGCGGCCCGGCAGATGCGTACCGGCCGGTCCCGGTTGATCGCCGTCCGGATCGAACCCACCCGGGACGGGATCAACGGCTCGGTGCTCGACCGCTTCCTGCACGGCCTCACCGAGACCGCCGAGGCGGCCGGCTACCGCACCCTGCTCTACACCGCCAGCGACCCGCAGCGGGAGATCACCACCTACGACGACCTGCTCAGCTCCTACGACCTGGACGGTTTCGTGCTCACCGGCACCGACCACGGCGACCCGCGTACCGCCTGGCTCGCCGACCGGCACGTGCCGTTCGTGACCTTCGGTCGCCCCTGGGACGACCTCGCCGCGCACTGCTGGGTCGACGTGGACGGCGCCGCCGGCACCGCGCAGGCCACCCGGCACCTGCTCGCCGCCGGTCACCGGCGGATCGGCTGGATCGGCTGGCCGGGCGGCTCCGGGGTCGGCGACGACCGGCGGGCCGGCTGGTGGGACACCCTGCGCGAGGTCGACCTGGACCCGACCGGCCTGGCCCGGGAGACCCCCGACGGCATCGTCGAGGGCGAGTGGGCCGCCCGCGACCTGCTCACCGCCGCCACCCCGCCGACCGCGCTGGTCTGCGCCAGCGACTCGCTCGCCCTGGGCGCCCTCCAGGTCGTCCGGAACGCCGACCCGACCGTGCCGGTGATCGGCTTCGACGACACCCCGGTGGCCGGTGCGATCGGCCTGACCAGTGTCGGCCAGCCACTCGGCGAGGCCGCCGCCCGCTGTGTCGACCTGCTCACCGCCGTGCTCGACGGATCGGTGCGACCCCCCACCCCCGTGCTGCTCCAGCCCGCCCTGGTGCTGCGGCACACCGCCTGACACCACCCCTTCGACCAGGAGAAACCGATGGCATCTCGCTCCCTCACCCGCGCGGCGGTGGCCGGTCTCGCCGCCGTGGCGCTGCTCGGCTCCGCCGCCTGTGGCAGCGGCTTCGACGACGACAGCTCCGACACCGCGCAGTCCACCGGCCCGGCCGACCTCCAGATCCTGATCGGCTCCTCCGGGGACGCCGAGACCAAGGCGGTGCAGGACGCCGCCGCGAAGTGGGCGGCCAGCTCCGGCAACCAGGCCACCGTCACCCCGGCCCAGGACCTCACCCAGCAGCTCGGCCAGGCGCTCGCCGGCGGCACCCCGCCGGACGTCTTCTACGTCGACGCCGCCCGGTTCGCCGACTACGCCAGCGTCGGCGCGCTGGAGCCGTATGGCGACAAGCTCGCCGACTCCGCCGACTTCTACCAGAGCCTGCGCACCACGTTCAGCTACGACGGCAAGCTCTACTGCGCGCCGAAGGACTTCTCCACCCTCGCCCTGCAGATCAACACCGAGCTGTGGACGAAGGCCGGGCTGACCGACGCGGACATCCCCACCACCTGGGACCAGCTCACCGCCACCGCCAAGAAGATCAAGGCGAAGGGGCAGGTGCCGCTGGCGCTCGGCGACACCCGGGACCGGATCGGCGCGTTCCTGGCGCAGAACGGCGGCTGGCTGCTCAGCGATGACGGCAAGCAGCCCACCGCCGACACGCCGGAGAACCTGGCCGCCCTCAGCTACGTGAAGTCGCTGCTCACTGACGGGCTGGCCCGCTACCCCAAGCAGCTCGACGCCGGCTGGTCCGGTGAGGCGTTCGGCAAGGGCAAGGCCGTGATGACCATCGAAGGCAACTGGATCAAGGGGGCGATGCAGAACGACTTCCCGAACGTGAAGTACAGGGTCGTCGCGCTGCCCGCCGGGCCGAAGGGGCCGGGCACGCTGTCCTTCACCCAGTGCTGGGGCATCGCCGCGAAGTCGAAGTACAAGGACCAGGCGATCAGGTTCGTCGAGGCGATGACCGCCGGTGACCAGCAGATGACCTTCGCCAAGGCGTTCGGCGTGATGCCGTCCCGGGAGTCCGTCCGGGACCAGTACGTCACCGCCTTCCCCGCCGACAAGCCGTTCATCGACGGCGCCGAGTACGCCCAGGGTCCGGTGAACGCCCCGAAGATGGACAGCGTCGTCGGCGACCTCGACACCGCGCTGCAGGGGTTGGCCAACGGCGACCCGAAGGCGATCCTCGGCAACTTCGACAAGAACGCCAGGGCCGCGCTCGGCGGCAGCTGACCCGAGCACGGGGCGTCGCCGACCGGCGGCGCCCCACCGGCCAGGCCCGAGTCGAAGGAGGGGAGATGGCCACCGAGACGATCGCGGCACCGGCCACCGCGACCAACCGCCCACCGCGCCGCCCCGGACGGGGCATCCGGGGCAACGAGAACCTTGCCGGCTGGCTCTTCGTCGCCCCGGTGCTGGTGATCCTCGGACTGTTCCTGCTGTTGCCGATCCTGATGGCGCTCTGGGTGAGCCTCACCGACTGGAACGGCCAGGGCAGCCCGTTCACGGGCCGGACGCCGTTCGTCGGCGCGGACAACTACACCCGGCTGTTCACCGAGGACGGGCTGGCCCGTCGGGACTTCATGACCAGCATCCGCAACAACGCCTACTACGTGGCGATCGTGGTGCCGGCGCAGACCGTGCTCGCCCTCGGCCTGGCGTTGGTGGTCAACAACCGGATGCTCAGGGGGAAGGCGTTCTTCCGCAGCGCCTTCTACTTCCCGTCGGTGACCAGCTCGGTGGCGATCAGCGTGGTCTTCCTGTTCCTGTTCGCCAACTCCGGTGCGGTCAACCAGCTCCTGGGCATGTTCGGCATCTCCGGGCCGCAGTGGTTCGCCGACTCCCGGGGGGTGCTGCACCTGCTGTTCGGCGCGGTCGGGATGGACACCGCGCCGGCCGTCCTCGCCGACGGCGGGCCGTTCGGGCTGAGCTGGTGGGACTGGCTCTCCGGGCCGAGCGTCGCGATGGTCTCGATCATCACGCTGGTGGTCTGGACCACCTCCGGCACCTTCATGCTGATGTTCCTGGCCGCCCTCCAGAACGTCCCGGTGGCCCTGGAGGAGGCGAGCACCCTCGACGGCGCCACCCGCTGGCAACAGTTCCGGCACGTCACCCTGCCGATGATCAGGCCCACCATGTTCCTGGTGCTCACCCTCGGCCTGATCGGCTCCTGGCAGGTCTTCGACCAGGTGTACGTGATGAGCCAGGGCGACCCGGCCAAGACCACGCTCACCCCGGCGTACCTGTCGTACCGGACCGCGTTCCGCGACTTCGACTACGGCTCCGGAGCGGCCATCTCGTTCGTGCTGTTCCTGATCATCATCGTGCTGACGCTGGTGCAGCGGCGGGTGCTCGCCGACCGCGACACCGGGACGCCCCGCACCGGGCCCTGGCGTCGGCTGCTCGGGAGGTCGTCGTCATGACCGTGCTCACCGACCACCCCGCCGACCCCTCGCCGCCCCGGGCACGGCCGCGCGGCGACCACGCGGCCCGCACCCTGGCCAGCCGTTTCCTCGGGTACGCCATCCTGATCTTCTTCGGGCTGGTCTTCCTCTACCCGTTCGTCATCCAGCTCGGCAACTCGTTCAAGACCGAGCCGGACGCGGCGGCAAACCCGCTCTCCCCGCTGCCCGACCCGGTGACCCTCGCCGGGTTCGAACGGATCTTCGCCGGCACCAACTTCCCGCTCTGGCTCGGCAACTCGCTGCTGGTGACGGTGCTGGTCACCCTCGGCCGGGTCTTCTTCGACTCGCTCGCCGGCTATGCCCTGGCGCGGCTGCGGTTCCGGGGCCGCTCCGGGCTCTTCGCCGCCGTCATCGCGGTGATGGCCGTCCCCGGTGTGGTGCTGCTGATCCCGAAGTTCCTGGTCCTCAACCAGCTCGGCCTCTACAACAGCTACGCCGGGCTGGTCGTGCCGCTGCTCGCCGACGCGGCCGGCGTGTTCATCATGAAACAGTTCTTCGAATCGATCCCGGTCAGCGTGGAGGAAGCGGCCCGGATCGACGGCGCCGGGGTGTTCCGCACCTTCTGGTCGGTGGTGCTGCCGATGGCGAAACCGGCGCTGATCACCCTGACCATCCTGTCGTTCCAGGGCTCCTGGAACGAGTTCCCGCACAGCCTGGTCGCCGTGCAGGACCCGAGCCTGTTCACCCTGCCGCGCGGGCTGGCCGACCTGGTCAGCGGGTCGCTCGGCAAGGGCACCCAGTATCCGCTGAAGCTGGGTGCGGCGCTGCTGGCCACCATCCCGGTGGCGATCATCTTCGTGGTCTTCCAGCGGTACTTTGTCCGGGACGCCAACGACGGCGCCGACAAGGGGTGAGCCGTCCGGGTGGTTCCCGGCCGACGCCGGGAACCACCCGGCCCGGCAGCGTCACTCCTGCGCGATCACCGACAGGATGTTGCCGGCCGGGTCGGTGAACCAGGCGATCGTCGGCCCGTTGTCGCGCATGATCCCCCGCTCGTCCTGGGGCAAACCCGGGTAGCGCGCGAAGCCCACCCCCCGGGCGGTCAGCTCGTCGACCGCCCGGTCGACGTCGGCCACCGGGAAGTTGAGCACGGTGAAGGCCGCCGGCACGTGGTCGGCCTTCGGGTAGACCACCACGTCCCGGTCGCCGGCCAGGTGCAGTTTCAGCAGACCACCGGCACCGCCCAGCTGTGACACCCGCAGGTCGAGGGTGCCGGCGTAGAACTCCCGGGCCCGGTCGGTGTCGTCGGCCGAGAACCCGCTGAACGCCTTCGTCTCCCGGAACATGCCCGTCTCCCTCACCGTCGCTCGTGCCCTGACCTTCCCGGTCTACCAGGGTGGGACGACAGAACCGGGCGGGACGCGTCGGACCGGCTTCAGCTGCGGGCGTGTCGCCCGGCCCCCGGTCAGGGCGCGGCGGTCGGCCCCGGTGCGGGTGTGCCGGTCGGCTCGGCGGGGACCGCCACGTGCAGCCGTACCTGGTCGACGAGCATGTCGTCGACGTCCAGCGCGCGGGCCGCGCCGTCCGGCTCCCAACCGGTGCTGGTGAGGAACCTGCGGGTCGCCTCGTCGCCGTCGAACGCCCACGCCACCGCGTGGGTGAACCCGTCGGCCCGCCAGGCGTCCACGGCGGCGGAGAGCAGCCGGCTGCCGTGCCCGCGCCGACCCCAGCGCGGTTCGACCAGCAGGTCGGTCACCGCCACCACCCCGCTGCCCAGCGCGGTCGCCGGCTCGCCCGGGGCGAGCGCCTCGGCGTCCGCCGGCCCGGAAGCGGCGAAACCCACCAGATAGGATTGCTCGGCCTGTTCCACGGCGACGAGCACCCGGTGCGCGGCCGAGGGCGGCTCCTGCACCGCCGCGCTCCACCGCCGGGCGAGCCACGCCTCGTCCAGGTTGTCGAGCACGTGCCGGGGCAGCAGTCGACGGTACGCGACCCGCCAGGTCGCGAGCTGCACACGGGCGATCTCGGCGGCGTCCTCCGGACGCGCCGGGCGGACGAACCCCAGAGCCATGGCACGAAAGCCTAGGCCACAGCGAGGGAGACGACGGTGGCGCAGGGTGCCAGGCGGACGACCGGGCAGGTCGTCGCGGTGGTGGTGCTCGCCGTCGCGGTGGCCGCCTTCCTCTCCGTGGCGGCCGTCCGGCACGGCTTCTTCGACCTGAAGGTCTACTACGGCGCGCTGACCTTCTGGGTCCACGACCACGGTGAGATCTACGACTACCTCAAGCCCGGCACCCAGTACGGCTTCACCTACCCCCCGTTCGCCGCGCTGGTGATGCTGCCGATGGCGTACCTGCCGTGGCCGGTGGCGATCACCGTCAGCGTGGCCGCCACGGTGGTGGTCAGTGCGGTGCTGGTCTGGTGGCTGCTCGACCCGGTGGCCCGGCGGGCCGGGTGGACCCGCTGGTTCGTCCTGGTGGTGGCGCTCCTGCTGGCCGCCGCGTTCGAGCCGATGCGCGAGACGGTCAACTTCGGCCAGGTAAACATGCTGCTGCTCTTCCTGGTGGCGGTGGACCTGCTGCGGTTGCTGCCGGCCGGCAACAGGTGGGCCGGGGTCGGCATCGGGGTGGCCACCGCGATCAAGCTGACCCCGGGCGTCTTCATCGTCTACCTGCTGATCACCAGGCGGTTCCGGGCCGCCGGCACCGCCGTCGCCGCCTCGGCCGTCGCCACGTTGTTCGCCGCCGGCCTCTTCCCCGACGCCGCCCGGGAGTTCTGGACCTCGGCGCTGTGGAACACCGACCGGGTGGGCGAGCTGGCTTTCGTGTCCAACCAGTCGCTGCGCGGGGTGGTGGCCCGGCTCGACCCGGAGCATCCGAGCACCCTGGCCTGGCTGGCGCTGGTGCTTGTCATCCTGGCCGTCTGGGGCTGGCGCTGCCGGGCCGCCGCCGCGGTCGGTGACGAGGCCACCGGGCTGGCGTTGACCGGCGCGCTGATGTGCCTGGTCAGCCCGGTCACCTGGGTTCACCACCTGGTCTGGTTGATCCCGGCGCTGATCCTGCTGGTCGACAACGCCGTCGCCGCGCCCGGCGGCAGCCTGCGCCGGCGCGCGCTGCTGGTCCTCGCGGTGGTCGGCTACGCGCTGCTGTGCAGCCGGATCGTCTGGGCCTGGGAGAAGGACTTCACCGGGATCACCGGCTTCCTGGGCAGCAACACCTACGTCTGGATCAGCCTCGCGCTTCTGCTGCTGCTACCGGTCCGTACCTGGGCCACCCCGGCCGGCGGCCGGGCTGGCGGTCCGGGGGGACCTGCCGACCCGGGCGGATCGGCAGGACCGGCCGGACCCGGCGGCTCGGGCCGGACCGCCGGTGGTCCGGGGCGACCTGTCAACCAGCCTCAGGGAGTGGCCGGGTCAGCCGGGTAGCCGGCCGGTGTAACGCAGTTCGTCGAGGTGGACCGGGGGACCGCCGCCGGCCATCGGCACCGGCCAGCGGGACCGGTGACCGTCGGCTGACAGGCCGGCCCGCTCGTAGAACCGGCGGGCGCGCACGTTGTCGGCCAACACCCAGAGCCGGTACTCCCGCCAGCCACCCGCCACCAACCCGTCCCGGGCGGCGGCGAACAGGGCAGGTGCGGTGCCGTCGCCCCAGTGCGCCCGCTCCACGTAGATCGCCAGCAGTTCGCCGCACGTCGGGTCCAGGTCGCCCCGGTCCTGGTCGTTGCGGTACGGGCCGAAGGTGGTGAACCCGGCCGGCACCCCGTCGACCTCGGCGAGCAGGGTGGTGAACGGGTGCTCCGGGTCGGCGGTGCGCAGGTCCCGTCGGCGCTGCGCCCAGGCCACCGGGTTGAGCCGGGTCAGCACCTCGACCGGCATGAAACCGGCGTACCCGGCCTGCCAGCCGTGGATGTGCACCCGGGCGATCGCCTCGGCGTCGTCCGGCTCTTCGCGGCGGATGGTGAGCATGTGTCCGTTCTATGCCTTGACGGGCGGTCGGTCCAGCATCCGCTCCGGTGTCGTACCACTGGTCTAGGGTCGTCGGCGATGGTCGCACCGGAACCGCTCTCGCTCGCCCAGGCCCGGCGGATGGCGCTCGCCGCCCAGGGCTTCGCCGACCCGGCGCCCGCCGGGGTGCCCACCCGCCGGCACCTGCGCCGGGTGCTCGACCGGGTCGGGCTGATCCAGATGGATTCGGTAAACGTGCTGCAACGGGCGCACTACCTGCCGCTCTACAGCCGGCTCGGGCCCTACCCGACGAGCCTGCTCGACACCGCCGCCTACCGCCGCCCCCGGGAGCTGTTCGAATACTGGGGGCACGAGGCGTCCCTGGTGCCGGTGGGGCGGCACGCGGCGCTGCGCTGGCGGATGGCCAAGGCCCGCGACGACGCCTGGGGCGGGATGCGGCGGATCGCCCAGGAGCAGCCCGAACTGGTCGCCTGGGTCCGCGACGAGGTGGCCGCGCGCGGGCCGCTGACCGCCGCCGAGATCGAGCACGACGCCCCCCGGGAGACCGGCAACTGGGGGTGGAACTGGTCGGCGGTGAAACGCGCGCTGGAGTTCCTGTTCTGGGCCGGTGAGGTCACCGCCGCCGACCGTACCCCCTCCTTCGCCCGCCGTTACGACCTGCCCGAGCGGGTGCTGCCGGCGGCAGTGCTCGACGCGCCCACGCCGACCGACGCCGAGGCGTACCGCACCCTGGTCGCGGTGGCGGCCCGGTCGCTCGGGGTGGCCGCCGAGCCGGAGCTGCGGGACTATTTCCGGCTTCCGCTGGCCGGTGCCCGGCAGGCGGTCGCCGAGCTGGTCGAGGCCGGTGAGCTGGTGCCGGTGACGGTGCAGGGCTGGCGGCAGCCGGCCTGGCGGCACGTCGACGCCCGGCTGCCCCGCTGGGTCCGGGGCAACACCCTGGTCAGCCCGTTCGACCCGCTGGTCTGGGAACGGGCCCGCACCGAGCGGCTGTTCGGCTTCGGCTACCGGATCGAGATCTACGTGCCGGCCGCGCAGCGGGTGCACGGCTACTACGTGTTGCCGTTCCTCCAGGGGGAGCGCTTCACCGCCCGGGTCGACCTCAAGGCCGACCGCAAGGCCGGGGTGCTGCTGGTGCCGGCGGCCTGGCAGGAGCCCGGCGTCGACCCGGGGGAGACCGCTGTCGCGCTCGCCGCCGAGCTGCGCCGGCTCGCCGGCTGGCTCGGCCTGGGCGCGGTCGCCCCACCGGCCACCGGTGATCTGGCGGCCCCGTTGACCGCCGCGCTGCGGAGCCTCACCGGTGTACCGTGAGGCCGTGACGAGCGTTGACGGGCCGAGCCGACCGACCGGGCCGAGCAGTCCGGAGCAGGGCAGTCCGGAGCAGGGTGTCGACACGGTGCCGCCGGGGTCCTGGTCGGCCGGGCCGCCGGTGGTGTGGCAGCAGCCCGAGCCGGACCGCCTCACCCGCTTCGTGGTCCGGCTCTACGACCGTTCGCCACGCTGGGCGGTGCCGCTTGCCGCGCTCGGCTGCGTCGGTGCCGGAATGGCGTACGCGCTGGTCAGCGACCCGACCACGAGCGACCCGGACGCCGCACCGAGCTGTCTGCTCAAGCTGACCACCGGGCTGGACTGTCCGGGCTGCGGGGGCACCCGCGCGCTGTGGTACCTGCTGCACGCCGACCTGCCGGCCGCCGCCCGGCACCACTTCCTCTTCGTCTTCGCGGTGCCCTTCCTGGCCTATCTCTTCGTCGCCTGGGCCGGCCGGCAGGCGTTCGGTTGGCGGCTGCCCGAGCTGCGGCTCAGCTCCCCGGTGATCGGCGGGTTCCTCGCCGTCTGGCTCGCCTTCTCGGTGCTGCGCAACCTGCCCTGGGCCCCGTTCACCGCCCTCTACGTCTGACCGGCCACAGCACCCGGCGGGCCGGTTGGAGCGACCCGGCGGGGTCGGGTGGGAGACATTGGCCACCCGCCGCCCGTCGGGAGCCGGGACTGTCCATGATCTCGCTGGTCAGGGCGGTGGCCCGGGTTTCCCCGCGGCCCGCCGGGCCACTAGAGTCGCAGGAATGCCGGAAATGGTGCAGCCCCAGGTGCAGCTGATCGCGTGGACGCAGTTCCAGGCCCCGAGTGACGTGCCGTGGTCGACCGATGCCGACGGCGGTCAGGCGCTCGCCGAGTTCGCCGGCCGGGCCTGCTACCAGAGCTGGAAGAAGCCGAACCCGGCGACCGCCACCAACGCCGGCTACCTGGCGCACATCCTGGAGGTCGGGCACCTGTCGGTGCTGGAGCACGGCACGGTGACCTTCTACTTCACCGGGGTGTCCCGCTCGTTCACCCACGAGCTGATCCGGCACCGGCACTTCTCCTACTCCCAGCTCTCCCAGCGGTACGTCCCGGAGCGGGACGCGGCGATGGTCGAGCCGGCGGTGATCGCCGACGACCCGGAGCTGCACAAGCGGTTCGTCGAGGCCGCCGAGGCGAGCGTCCAGGCGTACACCGAGCTGCTGGAGGGGCTGGAGCAGCGGTTCGCCGACGAGCCCAACCCGACGCTGCGCCGCAAGCAGGCCCGGCAGGCGGCCCGGGCGGTGCTGCCCAACGCCACCGAGACCCGGATCGTGGTCACCGGCAACTACCGCGCCTGGCGGCACTTCGTCGGGATGCGGGCCACCGAGGACGCCGACGTGGAGATCCGTGAGCTGGCCGTGGAGTGCTTGCGGCAGCTCCAGCGGGTGGCCCCGAACGTGTTCGCCGACTTCGTCGTCTCGACCCTGCCCGACGGCTCCGAGGTGGCGACCAGCCCGCACGCACAGCTGTCCTGAGCCCTTCCCCACCGGACGTCCGGTGCTCGTCCGCTAGGTTGTGAGCATGACGCACGACCACCCTGCCGTCCCCGACCGGGGCGTGTCCCGCCCATTCGGGCGACTGCTCACCGCGCTGGCGACCCCGTTCACCGCCGACGGATCCCTCGATCTCGACGGTGCGGCGCGGCTGGCGACATACCTCGTCGACGAGCAGGGCAACGACGCGCTGGTGGTCAACGGCACCACAGGCGAGTCGCCGACCACCACGGACGCGGAGAAGGAATCCCTGCTCCGGGTGGTGGTGGAGGCGATCGGCGACCGGGCTCAGGTGGTGGCCGGGGTCGGCACCAACGACACCCGGCACACCATCGAGCTGGCCGCCGCGGCGGAGAAGGCCGGCGTGCACGGCCTGCTGGTGGTGACGCCGTACTACAACAAGCCGCCGCAGCGCGGCCTGGAGCGGCACTTCACCGCGGTCGCCGACGGCACCGGCCTGCCGATCATGCTCTACGACGTGCCGCACCGCGCCGCGTTGGCGATCGAGACCGAGACGCTGGTGCGGCTCGCCGCGCACGAGCGGATCGTCGCGGTCAAGGACGCCAAGGGTGACCTGACCGCCACCAGTTGGGTGACCAGCCGCACCGACCTCGCCTTCTACAGCGGCGAGGACTCGCTCACCCTGCCCACCCTTGCGGTCGGCGGGGTCGGGCTGGTCGGCACCTCGACCCACTTCACCGGGGCGCTCGCCAAGCGGATGATCGAGGCGTACGACGCGGGGGACAGCGGTGCGGCGCTGACCCTGCACCGGCGGCTGCTGCCGCTGTTCACCGGGATCTTCCGCAGCCCGGGGACCATCCTGGTGAAGGCGGGCCTGAACGCGATGGGCCTGCCCGCCGGGCCGGTGCGTCCACCGTTGGTGGACGCCACCGACGACGAACTGGCCCTGCTGCGCGCCGACTGCGCGGCGGCGGGCCTGGACCTGCCCGAATGATCGAACGACACGACGGACGCCGGGTTACGGCGTCGCAGAATGAGGTGGACGCGTGACCGAGGCGCAATTCGAGGGTGAACTGCCCCCGCCACTGCCCGAGGGCGGCCTGCGGATCATCCCGCTCGGCGGACTCGGTGCCATCGGCCGGAACATGACCGTCTTCGAGTACGGCGGCAAGCTGCTGATCGTCGACTGCGGGGTGCTCTTCCCCGACGTCGAGCAGCCCGGCGTGGACCTGATCCTGCCCGACTTCGGGCCGATCCTGGACCGGCTGGCCGACGTGCAGGCGATCGTGCTGACCCACGGCCACGAGGACCACATCGGCGCGGTGCCGTATCTGCTCGCCCACAAGCCGGACATCCCCCTGGTCGGCTCACAGTTCACCCTCGCCCTGGTCGAGGCGAAGCTGGCCGAGCGGCGGATCCAGCCCTACACGCTGACCGTGCGGGAGGGCGGCCGGGAGCGGCTGGGCCCGTTCGAGTGCGAGTTCTTCGCGGTCAACCACTCGATCCCGGACGCGCTCGCGGTGGCCATCCGTACCCCGGCCGGGCTGGTGCTGCACACCGGCGACTTCAAGATGGACCAGCTCCCGCTGGACGGCCGGATCACCGACCTGGCCGGCTTCGCCCGGCTCGGCGCCGAAGGTGTCGACCTGCTCCTGTCGGACTCCACCAACGCCGAGATCCCCGGCTTCGTCACCCCCGAGCGGGAGATCGGGCCGGTGCTCGACTCGATCTTCGCGAAGGCGAAGGGGCGGATCATCGTCGCCTCGTTCGCCTCGCACGTGCACCGGGTGCAGCAGGTCTTCGACTCGGCGCTGGAGCACGGCCGCAAGGTGGCGTTGATCGGCCGGTCGATGGTCCGCAACATGGGCATCGCCCGAGACCTCGGCCTGCTCAACATCCCGGCCGGTCTGGTGATCGGGATCGAGGAGGCCACCACCCTGCCGCCCGACCAGATCGTGCTGATGTCGACCGGTTCGCAGGGCGAGCCGATGAGCGCGCTGGGCCGGATGGCCAGCGGCGACCACCGGCACATCACCATCGCCCCCGGTGACACCGTCGTGCTCGCCTCGTCGCTGGTCCCCGGCAACGAGACCTCGGTCTACCGGGTGATCAACAGGTTGGCCCGGGCCGGCGCGGTGGTGGTGCACAAGGACGTGGCCAAGGTGCACGTCTCCGGGCACGCCCCCGCCGGTGAACTGCTCTACCTGCTCAATGTCGTCCGGCCGAGCAACCTGATGCCGGTGCACGGCGAGTGGCGGCACCTGCGGGCGCACGCCCGGCTCGGCATCGAGTCCGGCGTCGCCCCGGACCGGGTGGTGATCTGCGAGGACGGCGACGTCGTCGACCTGGTGGAGGGCCGGGCCAGCGTGGTCGGGCACGTCAAGAGCCGGTACGTCTACGTCGACGGCCTGGCCGTGGGCGACGTCAGCGAGTCGCTGCTCACCGAGCGGCGGATCCTCGGCGACGGCGGCTTCATCGCCACCACCGTGGTGGTCGACTCGGTCACCGGCAAGGTGGTCGCCGGCCCGACCCTGTCGGCGAAGGGCTTCTCCGAGGACCCGGCCGCGTTCAACCCGGTGATCCCGCTGGTCACCGAGGCGCTGAACCGGGCCGCCGCGGACGGCATCACCGACCCCCACCAGCTCCAGCAGATCGTCAGGCGCACCGTGGGGCGCTGGGTGAACGACGCGTACCGCCGCCGTCCGATGATCGTCCCGACCGTCGTCGAGGTCTGATCGGGCCCTCCCACAGGCAGTTCCGGGCCGGCCACCGTCGTCACGACGGTGGCCGGCCCGTTTCTCGGGCCCGACTGGCGGGCCGCTCAGCGGTGGCGCAGGGTGGCCCCGATCAGGGGACGGGTGACCGGGGGGACACGTTCCGTCGATAAGTGGAGAACTCCTCAACCGATCGGTGGCCGTCTCCGTACCTCCGTCCGGCGGGCGTACCTCGCGTCGGCCGGGAGGAGCATGGCGGATGGACCGCAGACGGATGACAGCGATCGGCGTCGTGCTGGCGGCAGCGGGACTGACGGCGGCGGTGACCCTGCCGTCGTTCGCCGGCGAGCAGAGCGCGCCGAAGGCCGGTGGGACCGACGCCGGGGCGACCGGCGGGGTGGCCCCCGAGGTGGTGGACGCGCTCAGCCGCGACCTGCGGATCAGCCGGGACCAGGCGGTCCGGCGGCTGACCGCCGAGCAGCAGGCCACCGGGAGGCTGGCCCGGCTGCGGGCCACGCTCGGCAACGACTACGGCGGCGCCTGGCTCAGCGGCGACGGGTCCACCCTCAACGTCGCGGTCGCCGACCCCGCCCAGGCGGACCGGGTCCGGGCCGCCGGTGCGGTGCCCAAGACTGTCGACCGCGCGGTCGGCGAGTTGGACGCGGTGAAGAGCCGGCTCGACTCGGTGGGACGGCAGGCGTCCCCGGCCATCGCCGGCTGGTATGTCGACGTCGCCACCAACTCGGTGGTGGTGCTCGCCCAGCCGGGCGCCGAGGGGCGGGCCCGCCGGTGGGCGGCGAGCAGCGGTGCCCCGGCCGGGGCGGTGCGGATCACCACCTCCCGGGAGCAGCCGCGTCCGCTGTTCGACCTGGTCGGCGGAGACCCGTTCTTCATCAACGACGTGGGACGCTGCTCGATCGGTTTCTCCGTGGTCGGCGGGTTCGTCACCGCCGGGCACTGTGGTCGGGCCGGCGACCGGACCACCGGCTTCAACCAGGCCGAGCAGGGCGTCTTCGCGGCGTCGTCGTTCCCCGGCGACGACTGGGCGTTCGTGCGGACCAACGACCAGTGGGCCCCCCAGGGGGTGGTGAGCGACTTCAACGGTGGCGTGGTGCCGGTCAACGGCTCCACCGAGGTGCTGGCCGGCGCGTCGATCTGCCGCTCCGGCTCCACCACCGGTGCCCGCTGCGGTGTCGTCCAGGCCAGGAACACCACAGTGAACTATCCGGAGGGGACGGTCACCGGGCTGACCCGTACCGACGTCTGCGCCGAACCGGGCGACTCCGGCGGCTCGTGGATCTCCGGCGACCAGGCGCAGGGCGTCACCTCCGGCGGTTCCGGCGACTGCACCGTCGGCGGCATCACCTTCTTCCAGCCGGTCAACGAGATCCTCGAACGCAACGACCTGACCCTGGTAACCGCCGACGGCGGCCAGCAGGAGACCCGGCGCAGCCGACGGTAACCATCCCGTCGCCGGCGCACACCGGTACCGCGGCCCCCGACCCCACCGCCCGGTGGTCGGGGGCCGCTCCGCGTCCCGACCCCGTCGGTCCCGCGCCGGCCGGCTCAGGGCGGGCCGGCTCAGGTATGGCGGCTCAGGGCGGGCCGGCTCAGGGCAGGGCGGCGACCGCCCCGGCGTACGCGACGCCGGTGGTCACCGCCGCGTCGACCAGGATGCCGAGCTGTGTCGGGGCCACCCCGTGGGCCAGGTCGGTGGTGACCTCGCCGGCCAGCACCAGCTCACCACCGGGCAACTCGTGCACGTACGCCTTGGGCAGCAGCCGGTCGTGGTTCCAGGCGTTGCAGAACTCGTACGCCTCGGCGAGCCGTCCCGCCGGCAGCCGCCGGGCCGCCACCACCCGGGCGTGCAGGATCTCCCCGTGCCGGCCCCGCAGCCGGAACTGGATCACCGCCTCGTCCCAGCGGCCGACCACCACCCCACCGGCGTCCACCGCATACAGGTCGCCCCGGGTGTCCAGCACTGCGGTGAGCTGCGCCAGGCTCAGCGGGGCCGACTCCTCGGCCGAGGGCAGGAAGGGTTCGTCGTCCGGTTCGTCGACGCTCTCCTGCGCCGGCAGCGGCACCGGGTCGCCGGTCGGCCGCTCGGCCAGCCAGGCGGCGATCCGGCCGGCGTGGTGCCCGGTGCCGTTGCGCGCGTCGAAGCTGCCCGCCAGCCGGGTGGCCTGCGTCATCAGGTCGGTGCCGAGGGCCGCCACGTCCAGCTCGGCGGCGGGCCGGTCGGCGTGGCCGGGGCGGCGCACCCGGCGACCGTCCCGCCCGGACTCGACGGCCAACGCGCAGACCAGCGCCCCGGCGGCGGCGAACTCCATCGCCGACAGGTCGTCGTACGGGTGGTCCAGCCGGGGCAGCTGCTCGGCGAGGATGTCCAGCGCCCGGTCCGGGTGCCCGGCCAACGCGCAGAACCGCAACTGCGCGGCCAGGTACGGCAACGCCCGCCGCTCCCGCCGGTGCCGCCGGTACGCCCGCAGGTGCGCCACCCCGGCCTGCTCGGCCGCCCCGGTACGCAGCCACGGCAGCAGCCCCACCGCGAGGGCCCGTTCCGGCTGGTCGGTGCAGTCGATCAGGGCGTCGAGCGCGGGTCGCAGGGCGTCCAGCGCGGCCCGGTCGTCCCCCCAACCGGCAAGCAGTTCGGCCCGGCGTACCGCCAGACAGCCGGGGCAGCCGGCCTCCGGATCCTCGTCGGCGACCGTCCAGCGGGCGTACCACTGCCGGGCGGTGGGCTCGTCACCCAGGTGGTCGGCGAGCCGGCAGCGGAGCTGGGCGACCACTGCGGCGTCCTCGCCGACCCGGCGGGCCAGCGCGTCGAGCAGCGCGTGGGTCTGGTCGAGCCCGATCCGGGGGGTGCCGATCGCGGCGTCCACCGAGTGCCGCAGGTGCCGCCGCAGCAGCTCCGCGTCGCCGGGACGGGCGTCGAGCAGGCCGGGGGACCTGTCGACAGCGGCCAGCAGACGGCGTACCGGCTCGACGATCCGCCACCGCCCACCGTGCCGCAGGTACGCCGCCACCAGCGCGAACCTGGCGTCCAGGGCGGAGTGCGGGTCGCCGAGCGCGTCGGCGCGGGCGGCGATCCGGTCGAGTTCGGCCAGCCGGGCCTCCCCGTCGGGCAGGTCCGCGGCGTCGGCGAGCGCAGCCGCCAGGCCGGGATCACGATGGGCGGCCGGCCCACCCGGGCGGAACCCGGCGGTCATCCGGGCGTCCCGCCGGGCAGCATGCCGACGGCGGCGGCGAGCTGGCAGCCGTTGGTGATGCCACAGTCGAGCAACTGGTCGAGCTGGTGCGGGGTGACCCCGCGCTCCAGGTCGGCGATCACCTCACCGCAGACCCGGGCCCGTCCGTCGTCGTCGACGTGTACGAACGCCTTGGGCCAGAACCGGTCGCGGTTCCACGAGTTGCAGAAGGCGTAGAGCGCCGGCACGTGTTCGATGCCGAAGGTCGGTGCCGCGAGGGTGCGGACCTGGAGCAGCTCGCCGAGGGTGCCCTGGCGCAGGAACCAGATCAGGCTGTCGTCCCAGCGGCCGACGAGGTCACCGTCGTCGTCGGTGACCACCGCGTACCCCCGATTGCCCAGCACGGCGGCGACCAGCTCGGTGGTCAGCGGGCGCAGAGCCTGCGGGTGACCCGCCAGGGGGTCCGGACGGTCCGCGAAAGCAGGCGACGCCATCGGGCATCCCTTCTGAGGCGAATAACACGTCTGCGGGCGTGGTCCGTGCTGCGACGCGCGGACACGACCCGGAAAAGCGGCGATCTGCCGGGTCACGCCGTTACGGTGACTCTATGGCGGGCCGTACCTCTCAGGCGAGCCGGCGACGCGGCGCGTCGCCGCGCGGTACCACGAACAGTCGTGCCCGTCAGCCGGCGAAGAAGACCACCCGGGCGGCGCCCCGGCGACGGCCGGCGACCCGGCCCGCTCCTGCGGCGTACGTCGGTCGCGCGGTCGGCGCACTGTGGATGGGGCTGGCGCACGGGGTCGGCTGGGGGTTCCGGGCCGCCGGTCGGCAGGCCGCCTCCGCCCGGGACCTGGACCCGGAGCACCGCCGCGACGGTGCCGGGCTGCTGCTGTTCGGCCTGGCCATCCTCAGCGCGGTGGGCATCTGGTTCTCCGGCGCCGGCCCGCTCGGCGCGCGCCTCGCCGACACCGTACGGCTCTTCCTGGGCGCGATCGCGGTCGTGGTGCCGGTGCTGCTGATGATCGGCGCCTGGCGGTTGATGCGTACCCCGGGCGACCCGGAGCACCGGGGAAGGGGCCTGGTCGGCTGGGGTTCCATGCTGGTCGCCACGGCGGCGATGCTGCACATCGGGCAGAACCCGGTCGACCCGGTGCAGCGCGACTACGCCGGTGGCCTGGTCGGCGCGGGGATCGGCGACCTGCTGGAGCGGGCGGTGACCGCCTGGGTGGCCATGCCGCTGCTGATCCTGCTGCTCGTCTTCGGGCTGCTGGTGGTGACCGCCACCCCGATCAACAAGATCCCGGAGCGGCTCGGCCTGCTCGCCGGCACGCTCGTCGCCCCGCCCGACGCCCGGGAGGAGCCGGACGCGGAGTCGACTGAGGTCGCTCCGAAGCCGGCCCGCCGCCGGCCCGCCCGCAAGGCCGCGCCCCCGCCGCCCGACCCGGACGACTTCGACGACGTCGGCCCGGAGGTCGACCTCCAGGAGACCATCGTGCTGCCCCGCCGGCCGGCGAGCCGGGTGCCGGCCAGCCGCAAGCCGGCGGAGCCGCCGGAGCACTCCGCGCCGCCCACCCGGGCCGAGCAGCTCGCGCTGACCGGGCTGGCCGGCGACTACGTCCTGCCGCCGGCGAACATGCTCACCGGCGGCGCGGCCCCGAAGACCCGCAGCAAGGCCAACGACGAGGTGATCGCCGCGCTGACCGGCGTCTTCGACCAGTTCGGGGTGGACGCGGAGGTCACCGGCTTCACCCGGGGCCCGACCGTCACCCGCTACGAGGTCGAGCTGGGGCACGGGGTCAAGGTCGAGCGGATCACCCAGCTCTCCCGCAACATCGCGTACGCGGTGAAGTCGCCGGACGTGCGGATCCTCAGCCCCATCCCGGGCAAGAGCGCGGTCGGGGTGGAGATCCCCAACACCGACCCGGAGAACGTCGCCCTCGGTGACGTGCTGCGCTCCCGGGCCGCCACCAGCGACCACCACCCGATGGTGGTGGCCCTCGGCAAGGACATCGAGGGCGGCTTCGTGGTGGCCAATCTCGCGAAGATGCCTCACATTCTCATCGCGGGGGCCACCGGCGCCGGGAAATCGAGCTGCCTCAATACGCTGCTGGTGTCGATCCTGACCCGGGCCACGCCGGACGAGGTGCGGCTGCTGCTGATCGACCCCAAGCGGGTCGAGATGACCGGGTATGAGGGCATCCCGCACCTGGTCACCCCGATCGTGACCAACCCCAAGAAGGCGGCCGACTCGCTGGAGTGGGTCGTTCGCGAGATGGACATGCGCTACGACGACCTCGCCGCCAACGGGGTCCGGCACGTCGACGACTTCAACCGCAAGGTGCGCAACGGCGAGATCAAGGCCCCGCCGGGCAGCGAGCGGGAGATGCGGCCGTACCCGTACCTGCTGGTGATCGTGGACGAGCTGGCGGACCTGATGATGGTCGCCCCGCGCGACGTGGAGGACTCGGTCGTCCGGATCACCCAGCTGGCCCGCGCCGCCGGCATCCACCTGGTGCTGGCCACCCAGCGGCCGAGCGTCGACGTGGTGACCGGCCTGATCAAGGCGAACGTGCCGTCCCGGCTGGCGTTCGCCACCTCGTCGCTTGCCGACTCCCGGGTCATCCTCGACCAGCCGGGCGCGGAGAAGTTGCTCGGCCGGGGCGACGGGCTGTTCCTGCCGATGGGCGCGTCGAAGCCGGTCCGCATCCAGGGCGCCTGGGTGACCGAGCGCGAGATCGCCGACGTGGTGAAGTTCTGCAAGGACCAGCGGGAGCCGGAGTTCCGCACCGACGTGCTGGCCCCGGCGCAGGACAGCAAGAAGAAGATCGACGAGGACATCGGCGACGACCTGAACCTGCTGGTGCAGGCGGTCGAGTTGGTGGTCACCTCGCAGTTCGGCTCGACCTCGATGCTCCAGCGCAAGCTGCGGGTCGGCTTCGCCAAGGCGGGCCGGCTGATGGACCTGATGGAGACCAGGGGGGTGGTCGGCCCGTCCGAGGGTTCCAAGGCCCGTGACGTGCTGGTCAAGCCGGACGAACTGGAAGAGGTGCTGGACGGCCTGCGCGGCGACGTCGACTGAGCCGGGGCGGGTGCCGGGGCCACCACATGAGCACCGGGCCGGCGGCGCACCGACCGGATCGGGCGCGGCCCGGGAGGACCGGTCGGCGTGGGCCGTGCTGCGGCACGCGCAGACGCTCGGCCCTGACCCGTCGACCGGTCCCTAGCAGCCGGCCCGGCAGCTCACCGGGAGGCCGGGCACGGCACCGGCTCAGTGGAAGAGTTTGAGGCCGACCACGCCGGCCACCACCAGCACCAGGCTGAGCAGCCGGGGCAGGCTCGCCGACTCGCCCAGCGCGACCATGCCCACCACTGCGGTGCCGACCGCCCCGATGCCGACCCAGACCGCGTAGCCGGTGCCGACGGGGATGTCGCGCAGCGCGTACGCCAGGCCGGCCATGCTGGCGATCAGGGTGACCGCGAATACGGCCGAGGGCAGCGGCCGGGTGAATCCGGCGCTGCGTTCGAGGGAGACCGCCCACGCGGTCTCCAGGAGTCCGGAGAGCACCAGCACGATCCAGGCCATCGGGCATCACCTCGGGGGTGCGGGTCCCGGGCCGGGCCGGCCGGGGACGAGTCGGGTAGGCACGGGGCGTCTTGGCCTGACCGGGTACGCCCACGACTCGTCCGGGGTGGCTGCGGGCTCGGCAGGAACCGCAACCCTGCGGGGTCGGCAGGAGCCGCGGCACCGCCCTGCCCGCACGGCCACCACGACCGACGCTAGCACCGCACGGAGACCGGTAGCGGTGATCCTCCCCACCAGACCTTGAGCTGAAGTCAAGGTGAGGTTGCAGCATGAGGACATGACGCTGCTCTTCGACGACCGGCAGGTCGCCGCCGCCCTGGACGCGCCGACCACCGTCGCGGCGATGCGGGACGCCCTGCTGGCCGCCCACGCCGGCCGGCTCGTCGCCCCGCCCCGGGCCTCCGCACCGCTGGCCGGCGGGCGGATGGTGCTCACCGCCGGGCAGCTCACCGCCGAGTGGTACGGCTTCCGCTCCTACGACACCCTCGGCCACTCGGCCGGCGAGCAGCTGGTGGTGCTGCACGACGCCCGCACCGGGGCGGTCCGGGCGATCGCCGTCGGTGCGGAGCTGGGCTCCCGGCGTACCGGCGGGCTGGGCGCGGTGGCGGTCGACGCCCTGGCCCGCCCGGACGCGACCACCCTGGGGGTGATCGGCTCGGGCGGGCAGGCGTGGACCCAGGTCTGGGCGACCGCCGCCGTCCGGCCGCTGCG
This sequence comes from Micromonospora sp. DSM 43699, assembly GCF_055517075.1. NCBI lineage: Bacteria > Bacillati > Actinomycetota > Actinomycetes > Micromonosporales > Micromonosporaceae > Micromonospora > Micromonospora sp. DSM 43699. Next base: position 58,184 of record NZ_JBTMMT010000020.1, on the reverse strand, counting down.
GGAGGTGACCGTGCACAGCCGCTCGGCGGCCCGCCGGGAGTCCTTCGCCGCCCGGGTCCGCGCCGAACTGGGCGTACCGGCCCGCGCCGTCGGCTCGGCCGCCGAGGCGGTCCGCGACCGGGACGTGGTGGTGCTCGCCACCACGAGCGTCACCCCGGTGCTGGCCGCCGCCGACCTCGCCCCGGGCACCCACGTCAACGCCGTCGGCTTCAAGCAGGTCCACCGGCACGAGTTCGGCACCGACCTGCTCGACGCCGCCGACCTGCTGGTCACCGATTCACCGGCCCAGGCGGCGGCGTACGACCCGCCGCTGTTGACCGCCGTCGGGCCGTACCCGGGGAGGTTGCGCGACCTGGGGGCGGTGCTGGCCGGCGCAGTCCCGGGGCGGACCGGCGCGGACCAGGTGTCGGTGTTCTGCTCCACCGGACTCGCCGGCACCGAGGTCGCCCTGCTGGACCGGCTGGTCCGGGTGGGTGCGGCGGCGCTCTGACCGTCGCCCGCGCCCGATCCGCGACGGCGGGGGAGGGTGAACCGGCCGACACCGCACGCCGCCGTTGGTCGGGCCCGCCCCCGCGCCCGGTACCCTCGGATGGTGTCTGCCACCCCCACGCCCGACAACGCCGGCCCGTCCCGCCGTGACCCGGCACCGCCGCCCACCGACGGCCGCCGGGTCGCCCTGCTGACCCTGGGCTGCGCCCGCAACGAGGTCGACTCTGAGGAGTTGGCCGCCCGGCTGCACGCCGACGGCTGGCAGGTCACCACCGACGGTGAGGGCGCCGACGTGGTGGTCGTCAACACCTGCGGTTTCGTGGAGAAGGCCAAGCAGGACTCGATCCAGACCCTGCTCGCCGCCGCCGACACCGGGGCCAAGGTGGTGGCCGCCGGCTGCATGGCCGAGCGGTACGGCCGGGAGTTGGCCGCGAGCCTTCCCGAGGCGCAGGCGGTGCTCAGCTTCGACGACTATCCCGACATCGCCGCCCGGCTGGGCGCGGTGCTGGCCGGCGAGACGGTCGACGCGCACACCCCCCGGGACCGTCGCGAGCTGCTGCCGCTCACCCCGGTCAACCGGCGCGAGTCGGCGGTGTCGCTGCCCGGCCACGGCACCCCCACCCGGGCGACGATGGAGACCGACGCGCACACCCCGGCGCACCTGCGGCAGGTGCTGCGTCGCCGGCTCGACACCGGCCCGGTGGCCTCGCTGAAGCTGGCAAGCGGCTGCGACCGGCGGTGCGCGTTCTGTGCGATCCCCGCGTTCCGGGGGGCGTTCGTCTCGCGTACCCCCGACGAGCTGCTCGCCGAGGCGGAGTGGCTGGCCAAGACCGGCGTCCGCGAGCTGGTGCTGGTCAGCGAGAACTCGACGTCGTACGGCAAGGACCTGGGCGACCCGAGGGCGCTGGAGAAGCTGCTGCCCCAGCTCGCCGCGATCGACGGCATCGTCCGGGTGCGGGCCAGCTACCTCCAGCCCGCCGAGACCCGTCCCGGCCTGGTCGAGGCGATCGCCACCACCCCCGGTGTGGCCCCCTATTTCGACCTGTCGTTCCAGCACTCCAGTGAGCCGGTGCTGCGTCGGATGCGCCGGTTCGGCTCCACCGACCGGTTCCTGGAGCTGCTGGCCAGCGCCCGCGCCCTGGCCCCGACGGCGGGCGCGCGGAGCAACTTCATCGTCGGTTTCCCGGGCGAGACCAAGCAGGACGTGGCCGAGCTGGTCCGCTTTCTCACCGAGGCGCGGCTCGACGCGATAGGCGTGTTCGACTACAGCGACGAGGACGGCACCGAGGCCGCCGGCCTGCCCGGCAAGCTCTCCGCCGCCACCGTCAAGCGCCGTTACGACCGGCTCGCCGCGCTCGCCGACGAGCTGTGCTCGCAGCGGGCCGAGGAGCGGCTCGGCAGCACCGTCGAGGTGCTTGTCGACACGGTCGACGACGGCGTGGTGGAGGGCCGGGCGGCACACCAGGCCCCCGAGGTGGACGGCTCGACCACCCTGGTCGCCCCGGCCGGTGGCGGGGTCGACCTGACCGCGCTGCGCCCAGGCGACCTGGTCCGGGCCACGGTCACCGCGACCGAGGGCGTCGACCTGGTGGCCGTGCCGGATGAGATGATCTCGGCGGCGCCCGGCGCGGAACGGTGACGGTGGGCCCGGACGGAGCGGGGGAGCCAGGTGGGGCGGTGCCAGGCGGGCCACGGCGACCGGAGCGGGGCGCGGCGGTGACCGGGGCGGCGGAGTCCGCGCCGCCGGTGGCCCGGGTGCCGGTGCTCAATGCGGCCAACGGCCTGACCCTGCTGCGGCTGGTGCTGGTGCCCGTCTTCGCGGCCTCGGTGGTCACCTCCGGGATGACCCACACCGGGTGGCGGATAGCCGCCTGCCTGATCTTCGCGTTCGCCTCGATGACCGACCTGGTGGACGGGTGGATCGCCCGCCGGTTCGGCCTGGTCACCTCGGTCGGCAAGGTGGCCGACCCGATCGCCGACAAGGCGCTCACCGGTGCGGCCCTGGTGCTGCTCTCCGTCTACGACCGGCTGCCCTGGTGGGTGACGGTGCTGATCCTCGTCCGGGAACTGGGCATCACCGGGCTGCGGTTCTGGGTGATCCGGCACGGGGTGATCGCCGCCAGCCGGGGCGGCAAGCTCAAGACGGCGCTCCAGATCCTGGCCATCGCCTGGTACCTGTGGCCGATGCCGGCCGCCCTCGCCACCGTCGGCCCCTGGATCATGGCCGCCGCCGTGCTGGTCACCGTGGTCACCGGCTTCGACTACGTGGCCCAGGCCCTCCGCCTGCGCCGCCCCCGCCCCGGGGACGCCGGCCGCAGCGACTGACGGGCCCACCGCGGCGACCGGCCCGACCCGGCCCGACCGACCGGCCCGACCCGCTTCGGGAAAATGCGTAGCGGGGTCACCCGGGGGAAGGAGGACGGCATGGGGACCGATGCGAAGCACGAGCGACCCGTGGGCAGCCCGGCTGCGGGCGTGGTGCACAGCCTGCACGAGCGACAGCAGACCCTGGCCACCGTCGAGTCCCTGACCGGAGGGCTGCTGGCCGCCGCGATCGTGGGGATCGCCGGGGTCAGCTCCGTCTACCGGGGTGGCCTGGTGACCTACGCCACCGAGCTGAAGGCGCGGCTGGCCGACGTACCCGAGGAGTTGCTTGCCGAACGCGGACCCGTCGATCCGGACGTGGCCATCGCCCTCGCGGAGGGCGGCCGGCGGCGGTGCGACGCCGACTGGGGGTTGGCCACCACCGGGGTGGCCGGTCCCGAGCCGCAGGACGGCAGACCGGTCGGTCTGGTCTATGTCGCGGTGGCCGGGCCGGGCGGCCCGGTGGTCCGTCGGCTCGACCTCGACGGGGGCCGGGACCACATCCGGGCGGCCACGGTGATCGAGGCGTTACGCCTGCTCGCGGCGCGGATCCACAGGGCCTTCCCGGAGGCCGGGCCAGCCTCGGTACCGGGGTCGCCGACCACCGTCCCGCCGGCCGGCGCGGGCCGGCGCTGACCGGCCTTGTCCAGATCCGACAGGCGGGGTGGGATGTCGCCGGGCCGGCCAACGGGTACGGTTGCGGGAAGGCTCCGGCGTACGGCGTCGGCGGCGGCGCGGTCCACCGCGTCCGACGCGGGCGATCGTCCGCGCGGAGAGTGAATCCCGTTCAGGGGGAGGTGCGATGGTCCTGCTACGCCGGGTGATCGGTGACGCACTTCGCGCGCGACGCCAGGGTCAGCACCGCACCCTGCGCGAGGTCTCCACCGCCGCCAACGTCAGCCTCGGCTACCTGTCCGAGATCGAGCGCGGCCAGAAGGAACCCTCCAGCGAGCTGCTCGCCGCCATCTGTGACGCGCTCGGTGCCCGCCTGTCGGAGCTGCTGCGGGAGGTGAGCGACACCGTCGCACTCGCCGAGCAGTTGCCGGGTGTGCTCCTGCCGGTGCAGGACGAGCCGGCCGCCGCCGGGCCCGCCGGCGCCGTGCGCAAGGCCACCGGCCGGGGTGTGCGCCAGGTGACCACCGACGGCGCGGTTGCCGTCTCGGTCCGCCAGGACTCCCCGCTGAAGGCCACCCTGCGCAGCGCCCGGGTCCGTCCCAGCGACCGCGACGTGGTCTGCGCCGCCTGACCGCCGTCCGTCCCCGTGGCCGGGCTGGCCGACGCCGCGTAGTGTTGATCGCAGGCCGCCGGGGCACCTCCCGCGGTACGAACGGCCCTGCTGGCGTCCGGCTGCGACGATGGGGGCGCGCCGTGCGGCCCGTCCGGCCCCCCGGTGTGGCCGAGGCGCAGCGACGCTACTGAGGGGATACCGCGGAGATGGCGAACCCGTTCGTCAAGGGCTGGCACTACCTGATGGCGCTCTTCGGTGCCAAGATCGACGAGCACGCCGATCCGAAGGTGCAGATCCAGCAGGCCATCGAGGAGGCGCAGCGCCAGCACCAGGCGCTGGTCCAGCAGGCGGCGGCGGTGATCGGCAACCAGCGTCAGCTGGAGATGAAGCTCTCCCGGCAGATGACCGAGGTCGAGCGGCTCCAGGGCAACGCCCGGCAGGCGCTGGTCCTCGCCGACCAGTCCCGGGCCAAGGGCGACGAGGCCGAGGCCGGTCGCTACGAGCAGTCGGCCCAGGTGCTCGCCACCCAGCTGGTCTCTGCCGAGCAGGCCACCGAAGACCTCAAGACCCTGCACGACCAGGCGCTCGGTGCCGCCGCCCAGGCCCGCCGCGCGGTCGAGAACAACTCCATGATCCTCCAGCAGAAGCTCGCCGAGCGCACCAAGCTGCTCAGCCAGCTCGAGCAGGCCAAGATGCAGGAGAGCGTGGCCCGTTCGCTGGAGTCGATGTCCTCGCTGACCGCGCCCACCAACACCCCCTCCCTGGACGAGGTGCGCGACCGCGTCGAACGCCGTTACGCCAACGCGATGGGTCGGGCCGAACTGGCCGGCAACTCCGTCGAGGGGCGGATGCTGGAGATCCAGAAGTCGACCCTGGACAGCGCCGGCTCGTCCCGGCTGGAGCAGATCCGGGCCAGCATGGCCGGTGACCAGCTCGGCGGTCGGCAGGAGCAGCCGGCGGCGCAGCAGCAGGGCCAGCCGGCAGCTCCGGCGTCCGACCCGGCCGCCGCCGCCCGACTGGACGAGATCCGGGCCAGCATGAGCCGCGACCGCGGCGTGGGGGACACCACCGCCAGCTGAACGGCCGGCACGAGGAGGTACGGGTGGCCGACGAGCGAACGCGACACTTCCGTCGACTGGACCGGCTGCGGCGTTCCGCGCGCCGGTGGAGCGTACTGGCGGGTGGGCTCACCGGTGCGACGGCCGTGCTGACCCCGTACGCCGGGCTGGGGTTGGCCGATGCGGCCTGGGCCGGCGCGGCGGGCAGCGCCGTCGCGCTGGCCGCCTGGCGCTGGGTCGACCTGCGGGCGCTCGCCGCCCGCCCGGCCCCGCCCGCCCTCGATCCGGCCGAGGCCGCCGCCCGGTCCCGGGCCCGGCTGGTCGCCGCCGTCGAACGACTACCGGTCGGCCCCGGGGTGCTGGCCGAGGCCCGCCGGTTCCGCTCCAGGTTGGCGTTGCGCGGTACCTCCGCCGCCGAGTCGTGGGCCCGGCTGGACCGGGCCGCGCTCACCCTGGCCGGGATCGCGCCCCGGCTGACCGGTCTGGCCGAGCCGGCGGTGCTGGAGGCCGCCGCCGCCGACCGCTCGCTGCGGGACCTGGCCGACCGGACGGCCGGCGTGGAACGGGCCCTGCGGCTCGCCCCGCCGGAGGCCCGGCCCCGGCTCGCCGAGGCCCACCGGGCCCTGCTCGACCAGCTGGTCACCGGGGTGACCGCCTACGAGGGGCTGGTCGTCGCCGCCGCCGGCTACGTGGCCGAGGACGCCCACCCGGAGGTCGTCGCCGACCCGGCCGCCGCCCGGCTGATGGAGGCGACCGACCTGCTGCACGGCGTCGCCTCCGCCCTGGCCGAGCTGCGCACCGTCGGCGATCCCCTGCGCGCCCCCGCCCGGTGAGTTCCGCCGGGCCGGCCGGCACCCCGCCCCGCTGACCCTCAGCACGGCGTGCTGATCGGCAGCGGTGCGGTCCACGGGGAGCTGCCCACCACGTTGACCGAGCGGACCCGGTAGTGGTAGGTGACGCCCCGGGCCAGCCCGGTGTTGGTGAAGCTCCGGCCGGTGACGGTGAAGCCGGCCAGCTCCCGGCCGAACTGCGGGTCCACCGCACGCTGCACCACGAACCCGGCCCCCGGGCCGGGCGGCAGCCTCGCCGCCCAGGTCAACGACACCGTCGCGGTGTCCGGCGCGGGGACGCCGACAGTCGCGGCGAGGCCGGTCGGCACCTCCGGCACGGGCGGGGTGGTCACCGTCGCCACCGTCGACCACGGTGACGCCGCACCGAGGTACGTGGTCCGGACCCGGTAGTAGTACGTGGTGTCCGGGGCGATCGCCGTATCGAGATGGCGGTCGGCCACCGGGACGGCGGTGGTGCCCGGACCGCTGGTGAAGGTCGGGTTGGTGGCCCGCTGCACGTCGAGACCGGTGGCGAAGGAGCGGTTCGTCCAGCGCAACGCCACCCGCAGGGGTGCCGCGGGCGGCACCGTCGCGGCCAGCCCGCTCGGCGCGGGCAGGCGTACCGACGCCGGGCTGCTGTTCGACCAGGTCGAGCAGCCGGCGGCGTTCTCGGCCCGGATCCGGTAGTGGTAGGTGACGCCCGGGGTGATCGTGGCGTCGGTGTAGCGGGTCGCCGTCGCCGCCACGGTGATGGCGGTCAGTCCGGTGCCGAAGCCGGCGTCGGTGGCCCGCTGGAGCAGGTGGCTGGTGGCCGCAGGCCGGCTGCCGTTGCCTGTCCAGGCGAGCGCGATCGCCGGCAGCGCGGTCGCCGAGCCGGGCACCGGGGTCGCGGTCAGCCCGGTCGACGCGCGGGGCGAGACCCGTAGCACCAGCGGTCGACTCATGCCCAGGTCCCGCAGCCCCGCCGCAGCACTGGACCAGCGGAACTCCCAGCCCAGGTTGACCTGTTGGTTGACCACCGCCGCAGGCCGGCCGTCGCACGGGCTGACCGGGGTGGTGTCGAGCCGTACCCCGGCGGGTCGGGTCGGGTCGAGCAGCCGGAGGCTGTCGGCGACCTTGAACGGCAGCGGCGGCACCTCGGGTCGCAGGGCCACCACGACGTCCTCGGCCGGGTTGACCCGGACGGTCTGCTTCCAGCCCGACTCGCCGCCGTCCGGGGCGCGGACCGTGCCGTCCCCGCCGATCCGGTTGACCACCTGCACGTCGCAGCCGTCGAAGCGGACCGGGTGGGTCTGCCGGCCGGTGCCGCGGATCCGCCACAGCTGGATGCCGTCGGCGGGCCCGCCCGCCCCGGCCGTCGGGTCGGCCGCGACGAGGATCTCGGTCGCCGGGTCGACCGGGCCGAGCGGCAGGGTGGCCGGGCCGAGCGGCCCGGCGTTCGGGTGGGGCACGCCGAGCCGGCCGGCCCGCCGCCCGTACTCCGGCTCGAAGACCGTGCCGACTGTCTTCACCTGGACCGGCAGGGTGACCGGTCCGGTGCCGCCGGGCGGGGTGAAGGTGACCGAGGTGGCGTACGCGGGGGCGACCACACCCCGGGCGGTGGTGGTGCCGAACGCCCGGTCGTACTCCGGTTGCGGCACGATCGGCGGGCGCTGGCTGGCCGCGTACGCGACGGGCAGCCGGTCGGCCAGCCGGTCCAGGTCGTACCGGGGGCCGGGGGTGCCTGTCACCCGGAACTGGAGCAGGGTACGGGTGTTCGGTCCGTACCCGGGCAGGGTGGCCGGGCCACCGCCCTCGGCGCGCTGGTCCGGGGCGTCGGTGTGCCTGTCGTAGCGGGGGTCGGAGCCGGGCAGCGGGGCCGGGCAGTCGTTGTAGAGCAGCACCGTCGCGCCGGGCGGCAGGGTGGCGAAGTCCACGACCACGTCGGCGCGTTCGCCCGGGGCGAGCAGCAGTGCGGCGGAGTCCACGTTGAGCACTGTCGGGTCGCGGCGGTCGTACCGGTAGCCGACCGGGCGGTTCGGCACCACCACCGGGGCGGGGAGCAACCCGCACTCGTTGCCGATCTGGATCATGGGCGGGCCGGCGGCGGCCGGATCGGGCACCCCACCGTCGCGGCCGTCGGTGGGCCAGTCCGCCGGCCGGCCGGGGGCGCGCACGGCGTCCACCATCGGCACCTCGCCGGCGTCGGCGTCGGCGAGACTCCCGTCGGCCCGCCACATCGGCCCGTCCGAGCGGGCCCGGTAGAGCTGGAGGTTGAGGGCCCGGTCGGCGCATCCGTTGACGATCCGGAACCGGTACGCCGTCGGCCGCACCCGCAGGTACGGGTAGGCGACCCCGTTGACCAGCATGGTGTCCCCGTACGCCTCGGGCACGGCGCTGGGGTGCGGTACCCCGGGGGCCTGCGGGGGTTCCTGCGGCGCGGCCACCGGATCGTGGTGCGGGTTGTCCACCGGGCCGACCCGGGGCTCGTCCCGCCCCTCCCCGCCGGGCAGCCACGGGCCGTAGTCCCAGCGCCCGGTGGGGTTGCGCCCGCTGTCCCGGTACGGGTCCTGCCGGGGCTGGTAGACGTGCGGGTGCCACAGGTTGCCCCGGGCACCCCAGCGCTCCCGGTCCCAGGTGGGATCCTCGGCGGCGAGCTGGGCGTCGTCGGGGACGAAGGTCCGGTCCTGGATCACCAGGGGGAGCTGGTCGGCGGGGAGCACCCCGTCGGCGGTCAGCTCCTCCTCGGCCGGGTCGGTGAGCAGGTAGAGGGCGAGCTGACCGGACAGCACGGTCAACCGGGACAGCCCGAGGGTGTTGTCCTGCAGGCACATCAGCCGGCCGCTCTGCGCGTTCGGGTAGTACAGCGTGGTGGCGCCCGCCCCCGGTGGCGGCATGTCCGGCACGTGGACCAGGCCCGGCCCGGTCGGGTACGGGGTGATCTCCCCGGCCGGGGCCACCCACTGCCACGGGTTGCCGGCGCTGATCCAGCCGGTGTGCGCGCCGGACAACTGGGGCACGGCCCGGTTCTGCGGATAGGGCGCCGGTCCCTCCAGGGGCCCCGCTCCGGCCCCCTGCAGGCCGGTGTCCACCGGGAGGAACAGGTCCCCGGCCGGACCGGTGGGGAGCTGGTTGATGAACTTGACCCGCACCGGCCGTCCCCGCCGCGCCATGATCAGGGGCCCGAGGTGGTAGGCCCGCTCCGGTGGCGCGACGGTGTTGTGTCCGTCCGGGTCGGTACCCAGGTTGAGCTGGCGGTAGCCGCGCAGCCGGGTGGTGGGCAGGTCCCGGTGCAGTCGCTGGGTGTACTCGGACAGCCCGATCTCGTAGTAGTCGCAGCCCGGCCAGCTGACCGTGTCCGGGGTGGCGATCGGCAGGTACCCGCCCAACTCGGTGCGGCCCGACGGACCGGGCAGGGGGAGCGCGTCGACGAACTTGCGCAGGCCGGTGCCGGTGACCACCCGGCCCTGCGAATCGCGCACCGGCAGCGGACTGCCGGCGAAGTTGGGCACCGGGCCGAAACAGCGCGGCACGGCGGCCGGGTCGAGGCTCGCCGGGGCGGGACCATCGGGTTCGCCGCTGCGGGCCGTCGGCACGGCGGGGCGGTCGGTGCGGACGACCCGGGTCGTCCAGTGGGGGCGCAGTCTACGGAACAGGGCCATGGCTCTCCCCGGGCACGGGGACGCGCCGACCCCCACCCCGGCGTGGTGGGCGGTCGCGTCCGGTGGTGACGAACGGTGAGCACTCCACCGCAGCATGCAACCTGGACGGCCGGATAGGAATTACCCATTCGTCCGTGTCTGCCGTGTCGTCCCGCTACGCGGGAGGGTGCGGCGGGGCGACCGGGCCCGTGCCGGCCGTCCGGTCGCGGGCCTGGTGACCCGCCGGCCCCGGGGTCAGCGGGGCCCGGCGGGCGGCGGCTGGCAGGTCGGGCACCAGTAGGTGACCCGTTCGCCCAGCTCCTCCTTGCCGATGGCGGTGCCGCAGCGGCGGCACGGCTGGGCCCGCCGGCCGTAGACGTAGCTGGTCTGCCCCCTGCGTAGCGAGCCGGTGGTGCTCTGGGTCCACCGGCCCCGGTTGGCGGCGAGCAGCCGCTGGGCCAGGGCCACCGTGCCGGGCAGGTCGGGCACCGCGCCGACCGGCGTCCACGGGGAGAGCCCGCGCAGGAACAGCAGCTCGCACTTGTAGAGGTTGCCCACCCCGGCCAGGTTGCGCTGGTCCAGCAGCGCCTCGCCGATGGTCGTCCCGGGCGCGGCGGCGAGCCGGCGGACCGCCTCGGCCGGATCCCAGTCCGGGCCGAGCAGGTCGGGGCCGAGGTGCCCGAGCAGGCCCTCCTCCTCGACGGTGGGCAGTAGGGCCAGCTCGTGCAGGTGGTAACCGACCGCCACCGCCTCCGGGCTGCGCAGCACCACCCGGATCAGGTGTGCCGGCCGGGCCGTCCAGCGTTCCCCCGGGACATACGCCCGCCAGGCGCCGTCCATCCGCAGGTGGGAGTGGAGCGTCCAGTCGGCGGTCGGGGTCGCCTGGGGTGGTGCGGTCAGCCGGAGCAGCAGGTGTTTGCCCCGGCTGACCGACTCGCGCACCGTCCAGCCGGACAGGTCGGTGGTGGCGAGCGCGGGCACCCGGAAGTCGCTGCCGGTGAGCCGGGTGCCGGCGAGCGCCCGGTGCAGGACGCGGGCGGTGTTCCAGACGGTGTCTCCTTCGGGCACCCCGACATCCTCCCTCGGCCGAACAGAATTCGCATGTGTCGCTATTTGTTAGGGTGCTTCCCGCCGATCTATGAAAAATGGACTATTAGGGGGTTCTGAGGAGAACCTTATGGCCATCGGCTCCTGTCGTACCCCGTCGTCCCTGCTTGTCTGCCTGCTGACCGTGACCCTGGCCGGTGGTCTCACCCCGGCCACCGCGACCGCCGCACCCCGCGCCCCCGCCCTGCCCGCCGTCGGCGAGCGCTGGTCGCTCGACCTGGCCGTCGGTGGCGGTGACGACGTCAACGTCCGGTTCGGTGCCGGCCGGCTGCGCCTGGCCGACGCCCACCCGACCCGGCGCAACCGGCCCGCCGCGCTGGGCGCGCCGGTGGCCGAGGGGGCGCTGCTCGCCCCCGCGCGGACCCTCGCCGGCCCGGCCAACCGGCTCCGCGCCGAGCTCACCGCCGAGGCGTCCACCGGTGCCGCCGTCGGCGTCCAGGTGCGGGGCTGGCAGGCCGCCGGCTGGACCGAGTGGCAGGAGACCGGCACCGCGCCGGCCGTCTTCGACCGACCGGTCACCCGGGTCCAGGCCCGGGTGCTGCTCACCACCCGGGACCCGAAGGCCACTGCCTCGGTACGCGCGGTCCAGCTCACCGCCGACACCACCGCCGCCCCGACGCCCGCCCCCACCGCCGTACGCAGCTACCGGGTCTTCGCCACCCGGGAGGGCGAGGTCGGCGGGGTGACCGCCAACGGCCGCACCATCCAACCCCGGGACCACTTCGTCGCGCTGCCGTCCCGGCGCGGGCTCTCCCCGCTCAACAGCGGCGACTACACCGTGCGGGTCTGCACCACCAGCGGCAGCCGCTGCGAGTACGCGCCGGTCTGGGACGTCGGCCCGTGGAACACCCGTGACGACTACTGGAACCCCGCCGCCGTCCGGGAGAACTGGAAGGGCCTGCCGCAGGGGCTACCCGAGGCGCAGGCCGCCTACCAGTACGGCTACCACGGCGGCCGGGACCAGTTCGGGCGTACCGTGCTCAACCCGGCCGGCATCGACCTCGCCGACGGCACCTTCTGGGACGGCCTGCTGTTGACCGACAACGCCTGGGTCGACGTGACGTACCTGTGGACCGGCACCGGCCCGCGCGGCGTGATCGGCTCCGGGCCGCTCAACATCCGCACCGGCCCCGGCACCGCGTACCCCAGCCGGGGGCTCGCCGCCACGTACGCCCACGTGCCGATCCAGTGCTACGTCAGCGGGCAGACGGTGGTCGGGACGTACCGGACCACCAACCGGTGGAACCGGCTGGCCGGCGGCCAGTACGTCAGCCACGCCTACGTGTCCACCGTGTACGGCGGCACCGTGTCACCCTGCTGACCGGTGCGCCGCCGGCGACCCGACGCCGTCGGGACCGTTCAGGGCCGCTCGTCCGGGCGGGGCGGACGGACCATGTCCTGGTAGCGGGGATGACTGGCGCCGTACACGGCGAAGTTCAGCCGGGCGTGGGTGAGACTCAGCTCACCGTTCGCCCCGCCCCGCACCACGTCGGCATCGGCGTCACCCTGGCCGTCATCGGTCCAGAAGCAGACCGGACAGGTGCCCCCACCCGTCCGCGACGCACAACAGGGACAGCCCACCGGAACCCACACTTCACCCACCGCAGCAGCATTCCACACCGGACGTCGGGCAGGGAGCGCAGCTCACCCCCTGATACGACCTCGTAGCGTGACAGTCGTGCCCGGGGCGACCCCGAGCAGGTCCACCGCCCGGCCGCCGTTGCAGGCCACCGCGACCAGACCGGCGGAGTCGACGAGCACGACAAGCGCCCCGGCCGGCACGTCGCCGAAGGTCCGCCCCCGCACCGCCGGGCGGCCGGCGACCTCCACCGCCTCGGGCACCGTCGCCAGCAGGTCGGCCCCGGCGGCGAGCTGCACGTTGCCGAAGTGGTCCACGGTGAGCACCTCGGCGGTGAAGCCGTCCGCCTCCCGGCGCAGCACCGGCGGGGGCAGCGTCACCAGGGTGGCCGGGTCGACCTGCGGGCCGGCCCCGGTCAGCCGGTCGCCGAGGGCCAGCCGGGCCGCCACCGGGGCGAAGACGTCCCGGCCGTGGAACGTGCGGGACACCTCCGCGGCCAGCCACCCCGGCGCGGTCAACTCGACCGCCGAGGTCACCCCGCCCAACGCCCGCGCCGCCGCGAGCAGCACCCCGTTGTCCGGCCCCACCAGCAGCCCGCCGGGGGTGACCAGCGCCACCGCCCGCCGGGGCGTGCCGACCCCCGGATCCACCACCGCCACGTGCACCGCGTACGGCAGGTGCGGTGCGGCCTGGGCGAGCACCGCCGCGCCCCGGCGGACGTCCCCCGCCGGCACCAGGTGGGTCACGTCGATCACCCGTGCCGCCGGGGCGATCCGGCCGATCACCCCGTGGCAGACGGCCACGAACCCGTCGGCGAGTCCGTAGTCGGTGGTCAACGAGATCCAGGCGGTCGGGGTCATCCCGGCAGGCTAGTGCGGCGACCGCCCTACCACTGACCGGACACCCCGATCGGCCGACCGGCCGGCGCCGCCCACGGACCGGGTTCGGCAGACTGCCGGGGTGACGAAACGCCTTCGTATCCTCTCCGCGACCGCCACCGTCCTGATCGCCCTGGCCCTGGCCGGGTGCGGCGACGACCCCGCCGACGAGCGGGACGGCGGGGCCTGGGCCGACGGCCGGTCGAAAGCGCCTGCCACCAGTGAGGCCGCCCCGACGGAAGGCGCACCGAAGGCCGCGAAGCCGGGCGTCACGCCGTCGGAGAGCCCCTCCACCCCGCCGTTCGTGAGGCCGACCAAGGACAAGGGCGCCCCCGCGGCCCGCAAGGTGGTCGAAGCGTTCCAGGCCGCCGGGCTGAAGGTGCCCGACCCGCAGGACCGCTCCAAGGACTGCGGACCCGACGGTACGGGGATCGGCTGCGCCCAGTTGCTGGTCACCGACACCGTCGCCGTCTACGTCTTCCCCGACGAGGCCGCCGCCACCAACCAGACGGACCTGTGGGGGGCCAAGGCGTACCGGGCCGGTGCCGTGGTGCTCAACTACCTGGGCACCAAGACCAGCGCCGCCGAGCAGAAGCGCTACAACGACGTGCTGGCCAAGCTGAGCTGAGCCGCCCCGTGTCAGCCGCGCAGGCGCAGGCCGCGGGGGGTGGCCCGGAAACCGGCGGCGGTGAGCGCGTCGCGCAGCGGTGAGGAGTGCACCGCCTCGCCGTCGGCCCGTTCCACCGACATCGCCCCCAACGCCCCGGAGTGCACCGCGCCGGCGAGCGCCTTGCCGGCGGCGGCCAGCGCGTCGGCGTCGTCGGTGAAGGAGAGGATCGTCCGCCCGCCCCGCTCGACGTAGAGGGCCAGCTCACCACCGACAAGGACCACCACCGCCCCGGCCTTGCGACCGGCCCGGTGTCCGGTGCCCGGTGCGGCGCCGTCACCGGAGTCGACGGCCCGCTCCGGCCAGGGCAGCGCCGCGCCGTACGGGTTGGCCGGGTCGGTGGCGGCGAGCACAGTGGTCGGCCCGTCGCCCCGGTCCCGGGCACGGTCGGCCGGATCGGCGAGCGCCCGCAGCCGGTCCACCGCGCCGGGCACCGCGAACTGTGCCGCGCCGAGCCCCTCCACGAAGTAGCCCCGGCGGGCCGCGCCGCGCTCCTCCAGCGCGGCGAGCACCGGGTAGACGGCGGCGAAACCGCCTGTCACCTGCTCGGCCACCACCGCGCCCCGGGTCACCACCCCGTGCCGGTCGAGCAGCAGATCGGCCAGGGCGGCGGCCCGTCGGGTCGGGTCGGTGTCCCGCTCCGGCAGCCGGGACCAGCGCCCGGCCACCGTGGGCGGACCTCCCCGGCTGGGCAGCGCCACCCGACCCGGGCGGCGGTAGCGGGTCCGCGGGGCGGCCGGACGGGACCGGTGCGCCCCGCCCGCGCCGAGCGCCGCCCGCAGCGGGGCGAGGGTGTCGTTGGTGAGCTGCCCCGCCCAGACCAGGTCCCAGATCGCCGCGGTCAGCGCGGTGTCGTCTGTCGAACCCACCCGGTCGGACAGCGAACGGAAGAACAGCGCCTGCCCGTCGGCGAGCGCGTCCAGCACGGCGGCGTGCAGCGGGGTGCCGGCGAACGCGTCGTCCGGCGGGGGGAGCAGCAGCGGCGCGACGTCCGCGTACGCCAGGGTGAGCCAGCCGTCACCGCCGGAGATCGCCCCCGACCCGGCCCACACCACCTCACCACCGGCGCACAGCTCGTCGAGCTGGGCGGGGGAGTAGTCGGCGACCCGGGCGGGCAGCACCAACCGCTCCCACGCCGACGCCGGCACCGCCGAGCCCTGCAACTGCTCGACCGCGGCGGCCACCGCCTCCACCCCACGCGCCGACGAACCGACCTGCTGCCAGCGGGGCAGGAAGGTGGCCAGCACCCGGGGCGGCACCGGCTCGATCTCCCGGCGCAGCGCGGCGAGCGACCGCCGGCGCAGCAGCCGCAGCACCTCGGCGTCGCACCACTGGGTGCCCACGGTGTCCGGGGCGAACTCGCCGGCCACCACCCGCCCGGTCGCGGCGAGCCGACGCAACGCCTGCTCCACCACGAACACCCCGAGCCCGAACCGGGCCGCGCAGGTCGCGGCGGCGAACGGCCCGTGGGTACGGGCGTACCGGGCGACCAGGTCGCCGAGCGGGTCGGCCACCGGCGACAGGTACGCCTCGGCCACCCCCACCGGCAGGGCCACCCCGAGCGCGTCGCGCAGCCGGGCGGCGTCCTCGATGCCCACCCAGCGTTCCTCGCCGGCGATCCGGACCCGCAGCGCCCGCCGGGCCGCCGCCAGCTCCGCCGGCCACTGCACCGGTACGCCCCGCTCGGCCAGCTCCGCCTCGGTCAGGTCGCCGACGACCCGGAGCAGCTCGACCACGTCCTCGGCGTCGCGGGGACGACGCTGGTCGGTGCGCCAGCGCAGCTGCCGTTCGGTCTCGGCGAGCACCGCCGGGTCGAGCAGCTCGCGGAGGTCCACCCGGCCGAGCAACTCCCCGAGCAGGGTCGGGTCCAGCGCCAGCGCGGCGGCCCGGCGCTCGGCCAACGGGGCGTCCCCCTCGTAGAGGAACGCCCCGACATAGCCGAAGAGCAGCGACCTGGCGAACGGCGAGGGGCGTTCGCTCGCCACCTCGACCAGGCGGACCTTCCGGCTGGCCAGATCGCGCATCAACCCGGCCAGGGCGGGCTGGTCGAAGACGTCCTGCAGGCACTCCCGGGCGGCCTCCAGGGTGACCGGGAAGTCGGCGTACTCGCGGGCCACGTCGAGCAGTTGGGCGGCGCGTTGGCGCTGCTGCCACAGTGGCTGCCGGCGGCGCGGGTCACGCCGGGGCAGCAGCAGCGACCGGGCGGCGCACTCGCGGAACCGGGCGGCGAAGAGCGCCGAGGTGCCCACCGACTCCTCGACCAGCTGGGCGATCTCGTCGGGCTCGAAGACCACCAGCTCGGCGCCGGGCGGTTCCTCGGCGGTGTCCGGCAGCCGCACCACGATGCCGTCGTCGGAGGGCATGACCTGGGCGTCCACCCCGTAGCGTTCGGCCAGCCGGCGGCCGATGGCCAACGCCCACGGCCCGTTGACCCGGGCCCCGAGCACACTGTGCACGGCGAGCCGCCAGTCACCCAGCTCGTCGCGGAACCGCTCGACCAGCACCGTCCGGTCGTCGGGCAGCGAGCGGGTGGCGGCCTGCTGCTCCCGCAGGTACGCCATCAGGTTGCCGGCCGCCCAGTCGTCCAGACCGCCGGCGCGCAGCGCGGTCAGGGCGGCGTCGTCGTCGAGGCGCAGCAACGCCCGGACCCGGGCACCGATGGCCCGCCCCAGCTCGACCGGACGGCCCAGCTGGTCGCCCTTCCAGAACGGCATCCGGGCCGCCTGGCCGGGAGCGGGGGAGACCAGCACCCGGTCGGGGGTGATCTCCTCGATCCGCCAGGACGACGAGCCGAGCAGGAAGACGTCGCCGACCCGGGACTCGTAGACCATCTCCTCGTCGAGCTCGCCGACCCGGGCGGCGCGCTCGGCCCCGGCCAGGAAGACCCCGAACAATCCCCGGTCGGGGATGGTGCCACCGCTGGTGACGGCGAGGCGCTGGGCACCCGGCCGGCCGGTCAGCACGTCGGTGGCCCGGTCCCAGACCAGCCGGGGACGCAGCTCGGCGAAGGCGGTCGACGGGTAGCGGCCGGAGAGCATGTCGAGCACGGCGTGCAACGCCGAGTCGGGCAGCTCGGCGAAGGGTGCGGCCCGGCGGACCAGCACCGCCAGGTCGCCGAGCGACCACGGTTCGAGGGCGACCATGGCGACGACCTGCTGGGCGAGCACGTCGAGCGGGTTGCGCGGATAGTGCAGCTCCTCGATGGCACCGGCCGTCATCCGCTCCGCGACCACGGTGCAGGAGAGCAGGTCGCCCCGGTGCTTGGGAAAGACTACCCCCCGGGACACCGCGCCCACCTGGTGCCCGGCCCGGCCGACCCGTTGCAGCCCCGCCGCGACGCTCGGGGGGGCCTCGATCTGCACCACCAGGTCGACCGCCCCCATGTCGATGCCGAGCTCCAGGCTGGAGGTGGCCACCACGGCGGGCAGCCGGCCGGACTTGAGTGCCTCCTCGATCTGTTTGCGTTCCTCCCGCGAGACGCTGCCGTGGTGGGCGCGGGCGATCACCGCATCCGCGCCGGCCGCCGCACCCGACTGGGCCATCACCTCGGCCGGCGGCCCGGCGTCGGCGGCGGGCACCTCCTCGGTGGCCAGCTCGTTGAGCCGGGCGCAGAGCCGCTCGGCGCTGCGTCGGGAGTTGGTGAAGACGATCGTCGAGCGGTGCGCCCGGATCAGCCCGAAGACCCGTTCCTCCACCGCGGGCCAGATCGAGGCCCGGCGCGGACCGGGACCGCCCAGGTCGTCCGGCGGGGGTTGCTCGGTCTCGTCGAGCCGGGTCATGTCCTCCACCGGGACCTGGACGCTCACCTCGATCGTCTTGGGCGTGGCCGGCTGCACCACGTCGACCGGGCGGGCACCGCCGAGGAACCGGGCGCAGGCGTCGATCGGCCGGACCGTGGCGGACAGGCCGATCCGTTGGGCGGGCCGGGCCAGCAGCGCGTCGAGGCGTTCCAGGGAGAGCATCAGGTGGGCGCCACGCTTGGTGCCGGCGACCGCGTGCACCTCGTCGACGATGACCGTCTCGACCCCGCGCAGCGAATCCCGGGCCGCCGAGGTGAGCAGCAGGAACAACGACTCGGGGGTGGTGATGAGGATGTCCGGCGGGGTACGGGCGAAGGCCCGGCGTTCGTCGGCGGGGGTGTCGCCGGTGCGCATCCCGACGGTGATGTCCGGTGGGGTCACGCCGAGCCGGGTGGCCGCCTGCCGGATGCCGGCGAGCGGGGCGCGGAGATTGCGCTCGACGTCGACCGCGAGCGCCTTGAGCGGGCTGACGTAGAGCACCCGGCAGCGCTGCCGGGCGTCGACCGGAGGTGGGGCGTCGGCCAGCCGGTCGAGCGACCAGAGGAACGCGGCGAGGGTCTTGCCCGAGCCGGTCGGGGCCACGACCAGGGCATTGCGGCCGGCAGCCACCGAATGCCAGGCGCCGAGCTGGGCGGGGGTGGGCGTGGCGAAGGCGGCGGTGAACCATTCCCGGGTGGCCGGCCCGAAGCCGGCGGGCACTGCCGCCCCCGCTGGCGTCTGGTCTGCCGTGCCCCGCTTCCCCGTCACGCACCCATCCTGCCCCGACGGGGCGACATTCCGTGGGAACGGATGGCGTTCTGTCGGACAGCTGGAAGCTAAAGGCGGAATATGCGTTTAGTGCGTTAAGTCTTACTTAACTGCTTGCTTGTGAGTAACGACATAAAGTAACTTCACCGGAAACGTGGCAACGGGGAAAGGAATCGGATGTTCGTCGAGGAGCGTGGCCCGACGCCCGGCACGGACGTGCTCATCCGCAAGGTGGACGGGCACCTCGCCGCCCTGCGGACCAGTCTGCGCGGCCCGGAGTTGGCGCTTGCCGAGCGCCTCGCCGACAGCCTGCGGGAGCTGGTCGTCTCCACCGCCCAGTCCAGCGCCGCCGACCGGGGGCAGGTGCGGGTCGCCGTGCACTACTTCGTGCTCCGCCGGGAGAGCCGCGGCAAGTTGCTCCCGGTGCGCTCACTCGCCGTCGCCCAGCGGGTGGTCGACAAGGTGGCCCGCCAGCTCGGCCGCCCCGACCTGCTGGCCGAGCCCCGCCGGGACCTGGCTCCCGTGCTCTCCGGTGGCGACGCCTCGCCCGGCTGAGCACGTCATGTGTGGTCGACGCCCGCGTTGATCTGCGTCGACAGCGGGCACGATTTCCCGAAAACCGCCCATAACGGGCTGAACTGGCGTGTGATCGGTGCTGGCCGGGACAACTCGCCCGGCGCGCGCCGCCAGTTCGACGGGAGGACGCGTGCTCGTACTGCTGCTCCTCCACCTGGTGGCGGCGCTGCTCGCACCGCTACTGGTCCGACGGTGGGGGCCACGCGCCTGCTACCCGCTCGCGCTGGTGCCCGCCGCCGCGTTCGGCTGGGCGCTGGCCCGCACCCCGACGGTCCGCGACGGCGGCGCGGTCGTCGAGACGTACCCCTGGGTCGGTCAGCTGGACCTCGACGTGGCGTTGCGGATGACGACGCTGTCCTGGCTGATGACCCTGCTGGTCGGCGGGGTCGGCGCGCTGGTCCTGGTCTACTGCGGCAGGTACTTCGCGGCCGGCTCGGTGGGCCTGCCCCGGTTCGTCGCCGTGCTTGTCGCGTTCGCCGGGGCGATGCTCGGCCTGGTCCTCGCCGACGACCTGCTGCTGCTCTACGTCTTCTGGGAACTCACCACCGTCTTCTCCTACCTGCTCATCGGGCACAGCACCGAACGGCGCTCCAGCCGCTGGGCGGCGGCCCAGGCACTTACCGTCACCACCCTGGGCGGGCTGGCCATGCTGCTCGGCTTCCTGATCCTCGGCGGACACGCCGGCACCTACCGCTGGTCGGAGATCGCCGACGCCCCGCTGCCCGCCGGCGGGACGCTTGTCGCCGCGGTGCTGCTGATCCTGACCGGCGCGCTTGCCAAGTCGGCGATCGTGCCGTTCAACGGGTGGTTGCCGGTGGCGATGGCCGCGCCCACCCCGGTCAGCGCCTATCTGCACGCGGCGGCGATGGTCAAGGCGGGTGTCTACCTGATCGGCCTGCTCGCCCCGGTGCTCGCCGACGCCGGCCCGTGGCGTCCCGTGCTGCTCACCCTCGGCCTGGTCACCATGCTCGTCGGCGGCTGGGCGGCGCTGCGTCAGTGCGACCTGAAACTCCTGCTGGCCTACGGCACGGTCAGCCAGCTCGGCCTGCTGACCGTGACGATCGGCACGGGCAGCGCGGACGCCGCGCTCGCCGGGGTGGCGATGCTGCTCGCCCACGCTCTGTTCAAGGCGGCGCTGTTCCTGGTGATCGGCATCATCGACCACGACGTCGGCACCCGCGACCTGCGGGAACTCTCCGGCCTCGGCCGTCGGGCGCCGGTGCTGGCAGCGGTCGCCACGCTCGCCGCCGCCTCGATGGCGGGCGTGCCGCCGCTGCTCGGCTTCGTCGCCAAGGAGGCGATCTTCGCGGCCACGGTCGACCGGCCCGTGGTGCTGGCCGGGCTGGTCCTGGGCACCGTGCTCACCGTCGCCTACAGCATCCGCTTCCTCTGGGGTGCCTTCGCCACCCGCCCCGGCGTCGCGGCCACCGAGCCGGAGCCGATCCCGCTGCCGATGCTCGCCCCGCCGACCCTGCTCGCGCTGGCCGGGCTGGTCGCCGGCCCCGCCGCCGCCGTGCTGGACGGCCTGCTCGGCCCGTACGCGGAACTCTTCGGCCCGCCGGACGAGACGCTCGCCCTCTGGCACGGCCTCACCCCCGCCCTCGGCCTGTCCGCCCTGGCGCTGGCCGGCGGGTTCCTGCTGCACGCGGTGCGCGGCCCGCTCGCCCCGACGCTGGCCCGGTGGCGGCTGCCGTTCAACGGCAACCAGGGGTACGAGTGGATCACCCACCGGTTCGACCGGCTGGCCATCGAGGTCACCGGAGCGACCCAGCGCGGCTCACTGCCGCTGTATCTCGGCACCGTGCTGCTGGCCCTGGTGCTGGTGCCGGGCACCGCCCTGGTCAGCACGAGCCCGTGGCGCACCCGGATCGCGGTCTGGGACAGCCCGCTGCAACTGGTGGTCGGCGTGGTCATCGGGGTCGCGGCGGTCTTCGCGGTCAACGCCCGACGGCGGCTGACCGCGATGCTGCTGGTCGGGGTGACCGGCTACGGGACGGCGATGCTGTTCGTGCTCTACGGAGCGCCCGACCTGGCGCTTACCCAGTTCCTGGTGGAGACCGCCACCATCGCCGTCTTCGTCCTGGTGTTGCGGCGACTGCCGGAGCGCTTCTCCGCCCGACCGCTGCGCCGTAGCCGGTGGGCCCGTCGGCTGCTCGGCCTCGCCGTCGGGGTGGTGCTTGCCGGTCTGGCGCTGATCGCCTCCGGGGCCCGTACCGCGGTGCCCATCTCCACCGCCTTCCCGGCGCTCGCCGTCGCCGAGGGCTACGGACGCAACGTGGTCAACGTGACCCTGGTGGACATCCGCGCCTGGGACACCATGGGGGAGATCTCGGTGCTGGTGGTGGCGGCCACCGGGGTGGCCAGTCTGATCTTCGAGCGGTCGCGCACCGGGCCGCGTCCGCGTCGGGTCGAACCCGCCTCGCGCCACCGCGACGACCGGCCGGTCTGGCTGCGCGGCGGGGCGACCCTGCACGAGCGACGGCGATCCATCGTCTTCGAGGTGGTGACCCGGCTGCTGTTCCACACCATCGTGCTCTTTTCCCTGTTCCTGCTCTTCTCCGGCCACAACGCGCCGGGCGGCGGCTTCGCCGGTGGCCTGGTGGCGAGCCTGGCGCTGGCCGTGCGCTACCTGGCCGGCGGTCGCTACGAGTTGGCCGAGGCGGCCCCGGTCGGAGCGGGCACGGTGCTCGGCGCCGGTCTGGCGATCTGCGTCGGTGGCGGCCTGCTCTCCCTGCTGACCACCGGGACCGTGCTGGAGAGCGTCAAGGTCGACCTGCCGCTGCCCGGCCTCGGCGGGCCGTACCTGGTCACCTCGCTCTTCTTCGACATCGGCGTCTACCTGATCGTGGTGGGGCTGATGCTGGACATCCTGCGCAGTCTCGGTGCCGAGATCGACAGGCACGTCGAGGCGGCCGGCAAGTCCGACCGGGGGCTCGTCGTCGACCACGAGGGGGACCGGCGGTGAGGGACGGTGGGGCGGGACCCACGCTGGTGCTGGTGATCGCCGTGGGCGTGCTCACCGCCACCGGGGTGATCCTGCTGCTGGAACGCAGCCTCACCCGGATCCTGCTCGGCGTGATCGTGTTCGGCAACGGGGTGAACCTGCTCATCCTGGTCGGTGGCCGCTCCGGTGGGGCACCTGTGGTCGGCGCCGGCCCGGAGGACGAGATGAGCGACCCGCTGCCGCAGGCGATGGTGCTCACCGCCATCGTGATCACCTTCGGGCTGACCGCCTTCCTCGCCGCCGTGGCGTACCGCAGCTGGTATCTCAGCGGCAACGACGAGGTGCAGGACGACGTGGAGGACCAGCAGATCGTCGCGCTCGCCGCCCGCAACGAGGTGGCCAACGCCGACCTCGGTGGTGAGGGGCCGGGTGACGACCCGGAGCAGGTCGACCCGCAGCCGACCCGACGACCACGCCGGTCGGGCGGTACGCGATGACCCGCCTCCTCCCGCTGCCGGTGGTGGTGCCGCTGCTCGGCGCGGCGCTCACCCTGATCCTGGTGAACCGCCCCCGGGTGCAGCGGGCCATCAGTGTGGTCGCGCTCGGCACCAACCTGGTCGTCGCGGTGCTGCTGCTGGTGCGGGCGTACCGGCATGGGCCGGTGGTGGTCGAGGTGGGCGGCTGGCACGCACCTGTCGGCATCGTGCTGGTCGCCGACCAGCTCGCCGCGCTGATGCTGGTGGTCTCCTCGGCGGTCACGCTCTGCGTGCTGCTCTACTCGGTCGGCCAGGGGCGCGCGGAGACCAGCGAGTCCGCGCCGGTGAGCATCTTCCACCCGACGTACCTGGTGCTGACGGCCGGGATCTGCAACGCGTTCCTCGCCGGTGACCTGTTCAACCTCTTCGTCGGCTTCGAGATCCTGCTCGCGGCGAGCTTCGTGCTGATCACCCTGGGCGGCACCGAGGCCCGGCTCCGCACCGGCTCGACGTACGTGGTGGTCAGCATCCTCTCCTCGATGATCTTCCTGGCCGCGGTGGGACTGGTGTACGCGGCCACCGGCACCCTCAACCTGGCGCAGCTCGCCGGCCGGCTCGACGCGCTGCCCGACGGCGTACGGCTGGCGTTGCAGTTGATGCTGCTGCTCGCCTTCGGCATCAAGGCGGCGCTCTTCCCGCTCTCCGCCTGGCTGCCGGACAGCTACCCGACCGCGCCGGCCCCGGTCACCGCCGTCTTCGCCGGCCTGCTCACCAAGGTCGGCGTCTATGCGGTCATCCGGACCCAGACCCTGCTCTTCCCCGGCACCGAGGTGGCCAACCTGCTGATGGTGGGGGCCGGGTTGACCATGGTGGTCGGCGTGCTCGGCGCGGTGGCCCAGTCGGATCTGAAGCGGCTCTTCTCGTTCACCCTGGTCAGCCACATCGGCTACATGATCTTCGGGGTGGCGCTGAGCACCACCGCCGCGCTCTCCGGCGCGATCTTCTACGTGGTGCACCACATCACCATCCAGACCACGCTGTTCCTGGTCGCCGGCCTGGTCGAGGAGCGGGCCGGCAGCACCGACCTGCGTCGGCTCGGCGGGTTGGCCCGGGTCGCCCCGCTGCTGGCGGTGCTCTTCTTCGTCCCCGCGATGAACCTGGCCGGCATCCCGCCGTTCTCCGGTTTCCTCGGCAAGGTCGGCCTGCTCCAGGCCGGGGTGGCACACGGCGGCCCGCTGCCCTGGGTGCTTGTCGTCGCCGGAACGGTGACCAGCCTGCTCACCCTCTACGCCACGTCCCGGGTGTGGAACATCGCGTTCTGGCGGGCCCCACAGCTGGCCACCGCCGACCCGGTGTCCCGGTTGCCCCGGCTGATGGTCGGGGCCACCACCGCCCTGGTGGTGCTGGGGCTGGCCCTCACCGTCGCCGCCGGCCCGCTGTTCCGGGTCACCGCCGACGCCGCCACCGACCTGCGGCTACGCACCCCGTACGTGCGGGCCGTCCTGCCCGGCGGGTCGCCGTGACCGGCGCGTCGGCACCGCGGCGTACCGGACGCCGCCGGGACCAGCTCATCGCCCTCGGCTGGTTGGTCGTCATCTGGAACCTGCTGTGGGGGCACTTCTCCCCGGCCAACCTCCTCACCGGCGTGCTTGTCGGCGGCGCGGTGCTGCTGTTCTTCCCGCTCCCGCCGGTCTCCTTCGGCGGCCGGTTGCGGCCCCGGGCGCTGCTGGTGCTCGCCGGCACCTTCGTGGTCGAACTGGTCAGCGCCAGCATCCACGTCGCCGCCATCGCCGTGCGCCCCGGTTTCCGCCCGCGCGGCGCGATCATCGGGGTGCCGCTGCGGATCCGCACCGACCTGAACCTGGCGCTCACCGCCGAGCTGCTCTCCCTGGTGCCGGGCACCCTGATCGTCGAGGTGGACCGGGACGCCGGCGTGCTCTACGTGCACGTGCTCGACGTGCGTTCGCCGGCCGACCTGACCGGCAGCCGGGACCGGATCCTCGCCGTCGAGGAACGCATCGTCCGGGCCGTCGGCTCGAACGCCGAGTTGCGGCAGCTCACCACCGAACCCACGGAGGCACCGTGATCGTCGTCCTCGCCGTCGTCCTGACCGTGCTGTTGTCGACCACCGCGCTGCTGGCGCTGGCCCGGATCTACCAGGGCCCGTCGCTGCTGGACCGGGTCATCGCCGCCGATCTGCTGCTCGCCACCATGCTCGGCGCGGTCGGCGCGGAGGCGGCGGTGAACCGGCACGCCACCACGCTGCCGGTGCTCGTGGTGCTCTCCCTGCTCGGTTTCGTCGGCTCGGTCGCCCTGGTCCGGTTCGCCGCCCGGGAGGAATCGTGAGCCGGCCCGGCGCGACACCGGGTCGCGGTCGGACGAGGCCTGCGCCGGCCACCGGGGAGCAGCCGTGAGCGTGGGTACGGTGCTCGACTGGCTGGCCGCCGTCGCCCTGGTCGCCGGGGCGCTGCTCAGCCTCGTCGCCGGGATCGGCGTGCTGCGCTTCCCGGACGTGCTGGACCGGATGCACGCCGCCACCAAACCCCAGGTGCTCGGGGTGCTGCTGCTGCTCGTCGGCTTGGCGCTGCGGCTGCGTACCACCGCCGATCTGGGCATGATCGTGCTGGTCGGGGTGTTCCAGTTGGCCACCGCGCCGGTGGCCGCCCAGATGATCGGCCGGGCCGCCTACCGGTCGGGCCGGGTCGACCGCAGCCTGCTCGACGTCGACGAGTTGGCCGAGCCCGAACCCGAGCGCCGGCCGCGGGCTGGTGGATAGCGGGACGAGCAGGAACTTTGTGCCCACCCCCAGCGGGCTCGCAGCGAGCGCGGATAGAATTGCCGGATGATCGACTCTTCTGCCCAGGAGGGCAGCAGTAGCCAGCCGGGTCGTGCCCGGCAATCCCTTGCCCCGGCGTCCACGGGAGCCCTGAGCGACCCGTGTTGATCGTCGTCGGCCTCGCACTCATCATCGTTCTCACCGCCGCCACCGGCTACTTCGTCGCCCAGGAGTTCGGCTATGTCGCCGTCGACCGGGGCAAACTCAAGCAGCTCGCCGACGACGGCGACGCCAAGGCGGCCCGCGCCCTGGAGGTCACCGGGCGGTTGTCGTTCATGCTCTCCGGCGCGCAGCTCGGCATCACGGTGACCGCCCTGCTCGTCGGTTACGCCGCCGAGCCCTACCTCGGCGCCGGGCTGGCCGAGCTGCTCGGCGGCGTCGGCGTCGCAAGCAGCGTCAGCCTGCCGCTGTCGGTGGCGTTGGCCCTGGTCATCGCCACCGTCGTGCAGATGGTCCTCGGCGAGCTGGCCCCCAAGAACCTGGCCATCGCCCGACCCGAGCCGCTGGCCCGTGCGCTGAGCCGGTCCACCCTGATCTACCTGAAGGTGGCCGGGCCGCTGATCACCCTCTTCGACCGGGCCGCCGTCCGGCTGCTGCGCCGCCTCGGCATCGAGCCGATCGAGGAGCTGCCCAGCGGTGCCACCCCCGCCGACCTGGAACAGATCATCGCCGAGTCCCGGGAGGAGGGGCACCTCGACGCCGAGATGTCCGACCTGCTCGACAGGGGTCTCGACTTCCGGGAGCTGACCGCCGGGGAGGCCATGGTCCCCCGGGTCGACGTGCACACCATCCGGGCACACGAGCCGGTCAGCCGGGTCGTCGAGCTGCTCGACACCGGCCACTCCCGCTTCCCGGTACGCGGTGCCGACGGCGTCGACGACCTGGTCGGCGTGATCGGCATCTCCGACGTGCTCGGGGTGCCCCCGGCAGAGCGGGCCACCACCCCGGTCAGCGCGGTGGCCGTACCGCCGCTGCTGGTGCCGGAGACGTTGCCACTGCCCACGGTGCTGGACCGGCTGCGGTCCGGGCACCGGCAGCTCGCCTGCGTGGTCGACGAGTACGGCGGCTTCGCCGGCGTGATCACGCTGGAGGACATCGCCGAGGAGCTGGTCGGGCCGATCCGTGACGAGGACGACCCGCCCGACCGGGCCCCGGCCCGCCAGGAGGACGGCTCCTGGGTGGTGCCGGCCCGCTGGCGGATCGACGAGGTCGCCGACAGCACAGGCATCTCCCTGCCCGAGGCCCCCGAGTACGACACCCTCTCCGGGCTGGTCATGCGGGAGCTGGGCCGGGTGCCCGAGGTGGGTGACCGGCTGGAGATCACGCTACCGGCCGACGGCGAGGAGCCGGCGGAGCGGCCGAAGGCCCTGGTCGAGGTGCTCACGGTGGACCGGCACGTGGCCGACTCCGTCCGGCTCACCATGGCCGACGACCCGGGCGTGGCGGACAGCCACGCCGCCCGCAGTGGGGAGGAACGGTCATGAGCCCCGTTGTCGCACTGCTGGTCTCGGTGCTGCTGCTCGCGCTCAACGGCTTCTTCGTGGCCGCCGAGTTCGCCCTGGTGGCGGCGAAGCGCTACCGGCTGGAACAGACCGCCGCCGGTGGCGGTCGGGCCGCCCGCGCCGCCCTGGACGGGGTACGCGAACTGTCCCTGATGCTGGCCGGCGCGCAGCTCGGCATCACCCTGTGCACGCTGGGCCTGGGCGCGTTGGCCGAACCGGCGATCGAGCACCTGCTCAGCCCGCTGCTGCACGCGGTCGGGCTGCCGGCGGCGGCCAGCCACGTCGTCGCGCTGGTCTTCGCGCTGGGGCTGGTGACGTTCCTGCACCTGGTGGTCGGCGAGATGGCCCCGAAGTCCTGGGCGATCACCGACGCC
Source organism: Micromonospora sp. DSM 43699 (assembly GCF_055517075.1). Taxonomy (NCBI): domain Bacteria; kingdom Bacillati; phylum Actinomycetota; class Actinomycetes; order Micromonosporales; family Micromonosporaceae; genus Micromonospora; species Micromonospora sp. DSM 43699. The sequence continues at coordinate 31,109 of NZ_JBTMMT010000020.1, read as the reverse complement.
GAGCGCTCGGCGACGCTGCTGGCGCTGCCGTTCCGGGCCTTCGCCCGGGTCGCCCGGCCGGTGCTGTCCCTGCTCAACGCCCTGGCCAACGTGATGCTACGGCTGGTCGGGGTGCAGCAGCAGGACCAGCTCGCCCAGGTCCACGGCCCGGACGAGCTGCGCATCCTGCTGGAGCAGTCCCGCGAGCACGGGTTGCTCGGCGCCGAGCAGCACCAGATGCTGACCAGCATGCTGGAGTTGCAGGGCACCACCGTCGCCCAGGTGATGGAACCCTTCGACCAGATCGTCACGGTGCACCGTGACGACACCGCCGAGCGGATCGAACAGGTCAGCCGGGACAGCGGCCGGTCCCGGCTCGCCGTCCTCGACGGCGGCGGCGAGGTGTGCGGGCTGGTGCACGTCCGGGAGGCGGTCCGGGCGGTCACCACCGGCCGGGCGGCCACCGCAGCCGAGCTGATGAGCCGGTCGTTCACCCTGCCGGCCACCTCCTCGGTCACCGAAGCGGTCGCCGCGATGCGCGCCGACCAGGCCCAGTTGGCGCTGGTCCGCAACGGTGGCGGCCCGACCCGGCCGATCGGCTTCGTGGCGCTGGAGGACCTGCTCGAAGAGGTCATCGGCGAGTTCGACGACGAGACCGACCCGATCCCCCGGGGTCGCCGCCTGCGCTGACCTGGAGCGTGGTGGGGGTGGGATCCCACCACGCTCCGGCGCCACCCTGCCGGCCGCCAGGGGCACCCGAGCGGCTCAGTCGTGGAGAGTGACGTCGGGCAGCGGTCGGCCGGTGGCGTCGAACAACGCGGCCCCACAGTCGCAGCGCTCGTTGGCCAGGGTCTGGGTCGCCGACAGTTGCCAGATCAGCATCTCCGCACAGTTCGGGCAGTCCAGGCTGACCACTGTCTCCTCGGGTGGCGAGTTCCAGGCCCGCACCGGGAGGCCCTGGTGCGTCAACCCGGTCAGCTCACGCCCACCGGTCGGCGCGACGAGCACCTCGTAGGTGTCGGTGCCGTTGTCCCACACCATCAGCGTGCAGCCGAGATCTGCCAGCACACCGGCCAGATGATCGAGCTGGCGTACCGGGAAGTCACCGCGACGTAGGGTCGGATCGGCCTCGGCGGCGCGGTAGACGACTGTGGTGTCGACGTCTGTCGGTGCTGCCCCGAAGGCCAGTACCCGACCGGCCACGAACGCCGCCAGCTGACCCGGGTGCTCCTCACCGGTCCAGTCCATCCCGAACATCACATCCTCGACCCGGACCCGCCGGGCCCGCTCGTCGGGGGTCAGGACCAGCTCTTCCAGCTCTGTCACGACGAGCACGGTATCAACTGCCGGGGCTGGGTTCGCTCTCCATGGCGTCGAGGAATGCCGGGCCGGACAGGGGGAATCCAGCACCTCGCGCCGTGCCGGTGACGGGTCGCTCGGCTGGCCCGGATGAGCTGCCGGCGACCGGTCCGGGCGCGACGGCGACCGGTCCGGCAGCGGTCTGCGGGGGCAGGCGGCCGGGACGGGGTGGACAGGCGGCGACGGGGGGAGCGGCGGGGATGCGGTTGACCGGAGTGTCCCCGGAGTCCGGGGGGACCGGGTTGGCGGTGAGCACCACCCTGACCAATCCGAGCACCCGCCCGGGGCTGCGGTTGCCGGGGCGGGTGATGCTCACCGCCGGGTCGCGGGACGTGCCGATCCGACACGTACGCCTCGGACTGGTGGCCACCGCCGAACCGGACGACCCCCGCGCACCCCGCAGTCTCGTGCAGTATCACCAGGTGCCGGTGGGGGGCCGGTTCGTCGTACCGGCCGGGCGGCGGCGGGCCATCGACTTCGCGGTGCCTCTGCCCTGGGAGACCCCGGTGACGATCTTCGGCGGGGTGCCGTTGATGAGCCTGCGTACCGGGCTGCGTACCGAGGTGTCGGTGGATCCGCAGCTGGACCAGGGTGCGCTGGTGCCGATCTTCGTCCATCCGCTCCCCACCCAGCAGCATGTGCTCGCGGCGCTGGACACCCTCGGCTTCGTGCTGCGGCAGGCGGGCCTGGTGGCCAGCCGGTTGCCGGGGGTGGAACAGGGCCTACCGGTGCACCAACGTCTCGGCTACTGGGTCGCCCCGCTCTACGCCGGCCCGATCACCGAGCTGGAACTGATCTTCGTGGCCAACTCCGCCGGCCTGGAGGTGCTGCTCTGGATGGACCGGCGACTCTCGCTGACCGGGATCAGTCACCAGAGCATCAGCCGGTTCCGGATCTGGCACACCGGTGCCGAGCAACGGGACTGGGTCTCCGTCGTGGACGGCTGGTTGCGGGCGGCGATCAACCGGCACGCGGCGGCGGCCTCGCACGCACACTGGTCGGCCCGGATCACCGAGTCGGCCCACGTCAGTCGCCGACCGGACGCGCCGGTCGCGCCCGGTTACGGGTTGGGCGGCACCGGCGGCGGCGGGGGTATCGGCGGTGGCGGCGACGGCACCTGACCCGGCCGGTCCCGCGCGTGCCGACCGGCCGTGGACCGGTGACCGTGCGCTGTCCGGTCCCGCCCTGCGCTGCGGCCGATCCGCGTGCCTGGCTTGCAGGAGGGTGCCGCGCGTCCGGTCGGGCGGTCTCCGGCACCCCGGTCGGTGGGCTCGGCGTCAGACCGAGGCGGTGGCGAGCTTGATGCCGAAGCCCAGGAAGAGCACGGCGACGCCGGTGGTCGCCCCCGCGGCGAGCCGCCGACGCTGCCGGAACTGGGCGGCCAGGAAGGTGCCCGCGAAGATCAACGCGGTGAGGTAGAGCACGCTGGTCACCTGGGCGATCAGCCCGAGTAGCAGGAACGACAGCGCCGGCCAGGCGTAACCCGGGTCGACGAACTGGATGAAGAACGAGATGAAGAAGAGGATCGCCTTCGGGTTGAGCAGGCTGATCATCAGCGCCTTGCGGAACGGGCTGCGCAGCGCTGCCGGCTCGGCGGCGTCGATCAACCGGGGTGCCGCCGGGTCGTGGCGGTCGCGCCAACGCCGCGAGGCCCCGCGCAGCATGGTCAACCCGACGTACCCGAGGTAGGCCGCGCCGGCGTACTTGATCACGAGAAAGAGCGGCGGGTACGCCTTGAGTAGTGAGGCCACCCCGGCGGCGGAGAGGAGCATCAGCACCGCATCGCCGAGGAACACCCCGCCCGCCGCCCGGTAGCCGACCGCCACACCCCGCTTGGCGGCGGTGGAGAGCACGAAGAGGGAGTTCGGCCCCGGCAGCAGGATGATCGCCACCGTGCCCAACACGTACGTCCAGATGTCGGTGATGCCCAGCACGCCCGCCATCCTCACCCCACCGGTGCCGTAGGACGAAGTCTTTTCCGCAGGTTGGCCTGTGCGTTCGGCCACTCGTTGATCGTCATCGCGTATTGCACGGTGTCCCGCCAGGAGCCGTCGGGCCGTTGGCGGTGCATCCGCAGCACGCCCTCCCGGGTCGCGCCGAGCCGTTCGATCGCCGCCTGGGAGCGGGTGTTGCGGAGGTCGGTGTGCCAGACCACGCGCACCGCCCCCAGCTCGTCGAACGCCCGGCCGAGCAGCAGCAGCTTGGTCTCGGTGTTCACGCCGCTGCGCCACCACGGGCGGCCGAGCCAGGTGTAGCCGATCGCGACGCTGCGGCGCTCCGGGTCGACCTCGTAGAACGAGGTGGTGCCGACCACCGCTCCCGTCCGGGGGCAACGCTGCACCCAGGGCACCCGTTCGCCGCGCTGCCGGGCGGCCAACGCGGTGGCGACGATCGCCCGCATCGCGGCCGGGTCGGCGGGCAGCGGGTGGCCCAGGTGGGCCCAGACCTCCGGCTCGGCGGTGGCGGCGAAGAGCTCGTCGGCGTGCGCCAGGGCCAGTGGCTCCAGCAGCACGTGCGCGCCGCGCATCGGCACCGGCTCCCGCCACCGGGCCCCGCCGGAGTCCGACCCCGGCAACCCGGCGGAGCCCGGTTCCGGCAACCCGGCGGGACCGGACCGTGCAGATCGTCCCGGCGGGCCGGTGGCGGGCAGGTAGGTCGGGACGGGGGCGACCACTCCGGCGTCCGGCTCGGGTGGGCCGGCGGTCAGCCGGAGCGGCACCACCCCGGCCCAGTGCGGTAGGCCGAGGTCGGCCGGCTCGTCGCCGACCCCGCCGGTGCGGGACCGCACCGACACCTCGTGCAGGGGCAGGGCCAGGACTGCCGTCTCGGCCAGCTCCCGCCGGGACGGCGGCCGGCTGTCGGCGGCCCGCCCGGCCCCGACCTTCTCCACCAGGGCGGTCAGCGCCGCGCGCTTGTCGTCCTCGCCGGTGACCAGGCGGGCGCTGCCGTGCGCGACGACGGAGCGGTAGTTGGCGCTGTGGTGGAACTGCGAGCGCGCGTAGACCAGCCCGTCGAGCAGGGTCACCGTCACGCAGACCGGCAGCCCGGCGTCACCCCGGGCGGCGAGCAGCGGCCGGCTGCCGGTGGACCCGTGCAGGTAGAGGGTGTCGCCGATGCGGACGTGCAGGGTCGGCAGCAGTCGTGGCTCGCCGTCGACCACGAACCCCAGCACGCAGTGGTACGCCTCGTCGAGCACGGCGTGGGCGACGGCCCGGTCGTAGCTCATCCGGTCCCGGGTGCGGCTGGCGGTGGTGCGTGCGGTCGACGCGTACATGTGACATCCCGCCTTTGTGCTAGTACGATCCTGAAACTGTGGCAGCACATTATCAGATCCTCGGGTCCACGTCCGCCGCGATTTCGGCGAGCGTGGAAACCGGCATCCGCACCGGCGTTCTCGCCGCCGGCGACGCGTTGCCGCCGGTCCGCACGCTGGCCGCCGACCTGGCGGTCAGCCCGGCCACCGTCGCCCGTGCCTACCAGGAGCTGCGCCAGCGGGGCCTGGTCGCCACCGCCGGCCGGCACGGCACCCGGGTGCGGCCCCGGCCGCCGGTCGCCACCCGCCGCGCCGCCCGGCACCCCGCGCCCGCCCCCGGCACCCGCGACCTGTCCCAGGGTCAGCCCGACCTCCGGCTGCTGCCGCCGCTCGGCCCGCACCTGGCCGCGCTCGCCGCCGACATCGGCCCGCCCGCCGGCTACGCCTCGACCGGCGTGCACCCCGCACTGGCCGAGGCAGCCCGTTCCCGGCTCGCCGCCGACGGGGTGCCCGCCGACGAGCTGACCGTCACCGGGGGAGCGCTCGACGGCATCGAGCGGCTGCTCGCCAGCCAGCTGCGCCCCGGCGACGCGGTCGGGGTGGAGGATCCGGGCTGGGCCAACCTGTTCGACCTGGTCGCCGCGCTCGGCCTGCGGCCGGTCGGCGTCCCGGTCGACGACGACGGGCCGACCGTCGCCGGGGTCCGGGATGCGCTGATCCTGGGGGTACGGGCGTTGGTGGTCACCAGCCGGGCGCAGAACCCGACAGGTGCCGCCGTCTCCGCCGACCGGGCCGAAGCCCTGCGGGCGCTGCTCGCCGGCCGGTCCGACCTGCTGTTGATCGAGGACGACCACGCCGCCGAGCTGTCCCGCCTGCCCCTGCACCCGCTGGCCGGGGCCACTCCGAGCTGGGCGTTCGTCCGCTCGGTGAGCAAGCCCTTCGGGCCTGACCTGCGGCTGGCGGTGCTGGCCGGTGACGAGGTGACGGTCTCCCGGGTGGCCGGTCGGGCCCGGGTGGGCGCCGGCTGGGTCTCCACAGTCCTGCAACGACTCGTCCTGTCGCTCTGGCGCGACCCGGCCACCACGAGCCTGGTCCACCGGGCCGCCGAGGCGTACGACAGCCGCCGCTCCGGCCTGCTCGCCGCGCTCGCAGACCGGGGCCTGGTGGGGCACGGCCGCAGCGGCATCAACGTCTGGCTGCCGGTGCCCGACGAGACCACCACGGTCACCGCCCTGCGCGACACCGGCTGGTCGGTCGCTCCCGGCGGCCTCTACCGGATCGGCGCCCCGCCCGCCGTCCGGATCACGGTCAGCTCGCTCGACGACGCCGACCTCACGCCGCTGGCCGACGCGCTGGCGGCGGCCGTCCGCCCCACCGACCCGTTCGGCTTCACCGCCTGACCCGGTCCCGTCGGCCTTCTCCTGCCGGGCTGCGCGGGGACGGGAGCGGGTGGCGTGGTCAATCCCGCCCGCTGCACGAAGATCCTCCGGCGGGAGACCGCATCCCCGGCCGCGTTCAGCTGGTATCCCTCCAACCAGACCCATCCGTCGTACGTGGGCCAGTCGAGCACCCGGATGACCCGGAACCGGATGGGCCGGAGAAACTGCACGCTGGCGGCCCTGGTCACGTACACCAGATCGCCGGCCTTCACCGGCGCTCCCGGTCCCGCCAGGCACGCAGCGTCTCGCCCGCGTCGGCCAGGCGGGCGCACGAGCCGTCCGGCTGGCAGCGGGAGCAGGCGTTGCGATGGTGGAAGTCGACGACGTAGCCGGCCATGAGCACGGCGAACGGCGGCTCGGCGGATCGCTGCTCAGGCATCCGGCCAGGACCCCCGGTTGAGCTTTCGGGCATTCCGTGCGCCCCACCTGGTCTCCGAAGTCATCTGATGTGGCACCGCCGGGCGGGTGGCGAAGGGGCCGTTCCGCCCGGATGTCGCAGTCGCAGGCAGGGGCACGGCCTGCTGTACGACGTCAACGGGTTCAGTGGGCCGATGGAACCACTTCCAGCGAGACATACGCTCTCCCAGACACTCGCATGGTTGACAACCGTCCAACTATAACCCAACTCAATTGGAGCTATATAAGCAATATAGTATTACTCATAACAACCTAAATCGGACCTACGCTTTCCGCTATGGCACTGCTCAGAGGCACGCAGCTTGAGGTCTGGGGAGCTGCCGAGATCCAGGAACGCCTGGGAGTCTCAAGGCAGCGCACCTACATCCTGATCAGCCGCAGGGACTTCCCGCCTCCGGCGGCTGTTCTCAAGATGGGTCAGATCTGGTTGAAGTCCGATGTAGAGGCGTGGATCGTCGAGAAGCGACCTCACCTGCTTGAGGTGAACGAGAAGCTGTAACCGGACAATCCGGCAACCGGCCAGCGCGTCTCCGGAGGCGGGGTCGCCGGCCACGCCTGATGCTCCTGGGTGGGAAGAGGACCGGCGGGTCCCTTGTGGGGTGTCTCGTGGGACCGGGTAGAACAGTCGCCATGGCCGAGCAGACCGACGCACCCGGTGCCCAGCAGTTCATCCCGCCACAGGCCGGCACACTTGCCGAGCTGCGTACCGCCGCCACCGGCTGCCGGGGCTGCGAGCTGTACCGGGACGCCACCCAGACAGTCTTCGGCCGGGGCGACGAACGCGCCCGGGTGGTCTTCGTCGGTGAGCAGCCCGGCGACCTGGAGGACCAGAAGGGGCTGCCGTTCGTCGGCCCCGCCGGCCGGCTGCTGCGCCGGGCGGTCGACGACGCCGGTCTCGACCCCGCCCAGCTCTACATCACCAACGCGGTGAAGCACTTCCGACACGAGCTGCGCGGCCGGCGGCGCATCCACCAGACCCCGGACCGGGAGCACATCGTCGCCTGCCGGCCGTGGCTGGTCGCCGAGTTCGCCCGGCTCCGCCCCGAACTGGTGGTGGTGCTCGGGGCGACGGCGGCGAAGGCCCTGCTCGGCCCGGCGTTCCGGGTCACCCGGCAGCGCGGTGAGCTGCTGCCCTGGCCGGCCGCCGCCGAGCACCCGGAGGACTTCACCCGGGTACCCGTGGACAACGCCGGTGCGGTCGCCGACGCGCCGGTCGCCCGGATGCTGGCCACCATCCACCCGTCGGCGGTGCTGCGCGCCGACAACCAGGACGTCGCCTACCGAGGGCTGGTCGACGACCTCACCGTGGCCGCCCGCGCCCTGGCCGGCTGACCGGGTGCGGGTCCCGGCACGGCGGCACGGGGAACGGGACGGGGCGTTCCCGACCACACCCTGCCGCGCGCCGACCGGTAACCCCGGTGCGGGCAGGCTGCCGGGTGCGCGACGATGGGCCCCCCGAACCAGGAGCCTGCGATGACCGTCGACCTGCGCGCGCCAGCCCGGCCCGACGTCGCCCCGATCCAGCGGCGCACGCTGCGCCTGCTCTTCGTCACGCAGATCATCGGTGGGGTCGGGGTGGCCATCGGGATCTCGGTCGGGGCGCTGCTGGCGGCCCGGGTCGCCGGCACCGCCGTGGCCGGGCTGGCGCAGAGTTGCGGGGTGGTCGGCGCGGCGCTGCTCGCCGTACCGGTCACCCGGATCATGAACGGGCACGGGCGTCGCCCGGGGCTGGTGGTGGCGTACCTGGTCGGGGCGGTCGGGGCACTGCTGGTGGTGCTCGCCACGGTCACCGGTGGGGTGCCGCTGCTCTTCCTGGGGATGCTGCTGTTCGGCGGCGGCACGGCGGCCAACCTCCAGGCCCGCTACACGGCGGTGGACCTCGCCGAGCCGGCCCGCCGGGGCCGGCAACTCTCCCTGGTCGTCTGGGCCACCACCATCGGCTCGGTGGCGGCACCCAACTTCGCCGCGCTCGCCGACGGGGTCACCCGGGGCTGGGGCCTGCCGTCGCTGTCCGGCCCGTTCGCGTTCAGCGCCGTCGCGTTCGGCCTGGCTGCGGTCGTACTGCTGCTGTTGTTGCGGCCGGATCCGCTGCTCACCGCGCGGCGGCTCGCGGCGGCCGACGCCGGGACACCGCCGGTGGCCGGGACCGCCGCGTCGCCGGTGACGGACACCGCGCCGGGCGCGCGGCGGGTCGGCATGCGGGCGGCCTGGCGGGTGGTACGCCGGCGACCGGCCGCCCGGCTGGGCATCGCCGCCGTCGCGGTCGGCCACCTGGTGATGGTCGCGGTGATGGCGATGACCCCGGTACGCCTCGGCGAGTCGCACTCCGACGCGGACGTGCTGCGGGTCGTCGGCATCGTGCTGAGCCTGCACATCGCCGGCATGTACGCGTTCTCCCCGGTGGTGGGCTGGCTCACCGACCGGCTGGGCCGACGCGCGGTGATCCTCGGTGGGGTCGGCATGTTGCTGGCCGCCTGCGCGGTGGCCGGCACCGCCGGGCACCACACGCCGCGCCTCTCGGTCGGCCTGGCCCTGCTCGGGCTGGGCTGGTCGGCGACCATGGTGGCCGGCTCGACGTTGCTGTCCGAGGCGGTGCCGGCCGGGGTACGCCCCAGCGTGCAGGGGCTGTCCGACCTGACGATGGGGCTGGCCGGGGCGGGCGCTGCGGCGGCCAGCGGGTTCGTCATGCGGGTGGCGGGCTATCCGACGCTCACCCTGCTGGCGGCGATCGCGGTGGTGCCGCTGGTGGCGCTAGCGTTGCGTCGGGTGCCGCCGACGGCACCCGACGAGGAGGAGTGATCACGTGCGGCTGACCGACTTCTGGACCCGGCTGGACGAGGCGTTCGGGCCGGGCTACGCGGCCAGCATCGCCAGCGACCAGGTGCTCTCCCAACTCGACGGGCGGACCATCACGCAGGCGCTCGCCGCCGGTGAGCAGACCCACGTCGTGTGGCGGGCGGTGGTCGCCGCGTACCCCGACCGGGTGCCCGCCCGGCTACGTTGAGCTGCCGTTCCGGCACTTCCGCGTGTCGCTTGCCGACTCGTACACCTGTTCGGCTATTGTCCACAGCGGGGTGCTCGTCCACAGCTCACGGCCCGTCGGCTGGTTTTCTGTCGGACCCAGCGCCTAGCGTGTCCGCGTGACGCGAAGCTCAGGAAAGACGCCGGCGAAGGCAGGAGTGGCAAACATGGCCGCAGGGCCCGACCGGGAGAAGGCACTCGACCTTGCTCTCGCTCAGATCGACAAGCAGTTCGGCAAGGGGTCGGTGATGCGGCTGGGCGAGCGCCCGGTCGTCCAGACGTCGGTGATCACGACCGGCTCCATCGCGCTCGACGTGGCGCTCGGGGTGGGTGGCCTGCCCCGGGGCCGGGTCGTCGAGATCTACGGCCCCGAGTCCAGCGGTAAGACCACGGTCGCCCTGCACGCGGTGGCCAACGCCCAGCGGGCCGGCGGCATCGCCGCCTTCGTCGACGCCGAGCACGCGCTCGACCCCGACTACGCGAAGGCGCTCGGCGTCGACACCGACGCCCTGCTGGTCTCCCAGCCGGACACCGGTGAGCAGGCGCTGGAGATCGTCGACATGCTGGTCCGCTCCGGCGCGATCGACATCATCGTGATCGACTCGGTGGCGGCCCTGGTGCCGCGCGCCGAGATCGAGGGCGAGATGGGCGACAGCCACGTCGGTCTCCAGGCCCGGCTGATGAGCCAGGCGCTGCGGAAGATCACCGGCGTGCTCAACAACACCGGCACCACGGCGATCTTCATCAACCAGCTCCGCGAGAAGATCGGCGTCATGTTCGGATGTATGTCGTACTCGACCAGGGTGACCCTGGCCGACGGCACCCAGGAGAAGATCGGCAAGATCGTCAATCAGCGGATGGACGTCGAGGTTCTCTCCTACAACCCGGAAACCGACCGGGTGGAGCCGAAGCGGATCACCAACTGGTTCAACAACGGCCCTGCCGAGCAGTTCCTCCAGTTCACCGTGGCGAAGTCGGGCGGCAATGGCCGCGCACAGTTCGCCGCCACCGCCAATCACATGATTCGTACGCCCGGCGGTTGGCGGGAGGCTGGCGAGTTGATCGCCGGTGACCGGGTCATGCTGGCTGAGCCGCGGCGGCTGAGTGAGCAGCAGTGGCAGGTCGTGCTCGGTTCCCTGATGGGTGACGGTGCCCTCTCGCCCAACCGGGCAGACCGCTCTGGTGTCCGGTTCCGCCTCGGGCACGGCGCGGCGCAGGTCGACTATCTCGACTGGAAGGCGTCCCTGCTCGGCAACATCACCCACTCCCGCCGCACCGATGATCGTGGCGCTGCGTTCGTCGACTTCACGCCGCTGCCCGAGTTGGACGAGCTGCGTCGCGCGGTCTACCTGGGCGACGGCAGGAAGCACCTCAGCTGGGACTACCTCAAGGCCCTGACCCCGCTGGCCCTCGCGGTGTGGTACATGGACGACGGGTGCTTCACCGTCCGCTCCAAGGGTGTGCAGGAGCGTACCGCCGGTGGCTCCGGGCGGATCGAGATCTGCGTGGAGGCGATGGCGGAGGGCAGCCGTGATCGGCTGGTCGAGCACCTGCGCGACGCGTACGGCATGGAGGTGAAGCTGGTTGCCCGGGGTGCCCGGGGGACCGCGTCGATCATCTTCACCACGGCGTCGTCCGCCCGGTTCCAGGAGTTGGTTGCGCCGTACGTGCCGGCGGCGATGGAGTCGAAGCTGCTGCCGCGGTTCCGGGGGCAGTGCGCGGTCGAGCCGCAGTTCGCCTCAGTGGAGCTCACCCCGGTGCCGGCGCGGATCATCGACGTGCACGTCAAGCCTCGGACCCGCTCGATGAACCGGTTCGACATCGAGGTCGAGGGCAACCACAACTACTTCGTCGACGGGGTCATGGTGCACAACAGCCCCGAGACGACCACCGGTGGTCGGGCGCTGAAGTTCTACGCCTCGGTCCGGCTCGACGTGCGCCGCATCGAGAGCCTCAAGGACGGCACCGACGTGGTCGGTAACCGCACCCGGGTCAAGGTCGTCAAGAACAAGGTCGCCGCGCCGTTCAAGCAGGCCGAGTTCGACATCATGTACGGCAAGGGCATCTCCCGCGAGGGCTCGCTGATCGACGTCGGCGTGGAGCAGGCGATCATCCGCAAGTCCGGTGCCTGGTACACCTACGACGGTGACCAGCTCGGCCAGGGCAAGGAGAAGGCCCGGGAGTTCCTCAAGGAGAACCCGGACGTGGCCGCCGAGATCGAGAAGAAGATCCTGGAGAAGCTCGGCGTCGGGGTCGGCGCGAGTGATGCCGCCGGTGGCCCCGAGCTGCCGCCTGTCGACTTCTGACCGGTAGCGGTCGGATGGCAGGACGACGCGCCCGCACGGGGCGGGGCTGGGATGCCGCCCCTCCCCGCGCGGGTACCGACCACTCATCCCGGGCCGATGCCCACGACCCGGCCGGCACCGCCGACGGCCCGCCCTGGGCCGAAGGCACCAGCTCCCGGCGGGGTCGCCGGGGGCGGCCCGACGGGGCCGAGTCGACCCCGGTCGAGTCGACGCCCCGCGACGAGGGCGAGCTGGCCCGGGAGATCTGCCTGCGGCAGCTCGCGGTGCGTCCGCGTACCCGGGCCGAGCTGGCCGGGGCGTTGGCCAAGAAGGGCATCTCCGACGAGGTGTCCGCTCAGGTGCTCGACCGCTACGACGAGGTCGGCATCATCGACGACGCCGCCTTCGCCCGCGCCTGGGTCTCCAGCCGGCACAACGGTCGCGGTCTGGCCCGCCGGGCGCTCGCCAACGAGCTGCGTCAGCGTGGTGTGGACGGCGAAGTGGCAAGCGAGGCCCTCGGCGAGTTGGACGAGGAGACCGAGGCGGCCACCGCCCGTGCCCTGGTCGACCGGAAACTACGGACCGCCCGGGGCGAACCCGACGCGGTGTTCCGGCGGCTGGTCGGCATGCTCGCCCGCAAGGGCTACCCACCCGGGGTGGCGATCCGGGCGGTGAAGGACGCGCTGGCCGCCCAGAGCGCCGAGGCCGCCGAGTTCGCCGAGCAGATCGACGCCGACGCGCTGGCCGAGGCCGAGGGCGAGCGGGGCTGACCGGGCGTGTGGAAGGCGTCCCTCAACGGCACCCGTTCGCGTGCCGAGCACCCCGCCGTGCCGTTGACCGCCGCCGAGCTGGCCGCCGACGCGGTCCGCTGTGCGGCGCTGGGGGTGGCGGCGGTGCACGTACACCCCCGGGACGCCGAGGGGGTCGAGTCGCTGTCGCCGCTGGTGATCGCCGACGCGGTGACCGCCATCCGCGCCGCCCGGCCCGGCCTGCCGGTGGGGGTGAGCACCGGGGCGTGGATCGCGCCCGACCCGACCGCCCGGGTCGCCGCCGTACGCGCCTGGTCGGTGCTGCCCGACTTCGCCTCGGTCAACGCGCACGAGGACGGTGCCGAGGCGGTCGCGGCGGCCCTGCACGAGCGCGGCGTGCTGGTCGAGGCCGGCCTCTGGACGGTGGACGCGGGCCGGGCCTGGCGACGCTGGCGGGTGCCGGCCGGTCGGCTCCTGGTCGAGTGCCTGGCCGACGATCCGGACCAGGCGCTGGCCGACGCCGCCGACATGCTCGCCACCCTCGCCGCTCTCGCCCCCGGCGGTCCTCCGGTGCTGCTGCACGGCGAAGGACCCGCCACCTGGCCGGTGCTCCTCGACGCGGTACGCCGGGGTCTGGACACCCGGATCGGCCTGGAGGACACCCTCCACCTCCCGGACGGTGCACCGGCCCCCGACAACGCCGCCCTGGTGGCACACGCCCACGCCCTGGGCACCACCTGATCCCTGCCTGATCCCGCTGACCCTGCCTGATCCCGCTTGGCCCGCCGATTCCGCCCGGCTCCTCGCCCCTGTTGCCTGGCCCTTCACTCCTGGCTCGGTGGAGCAGCGGGGGCGGGGCTGGGCAACGTGCCTGGCTGGGTGGAGCAGCAGGGGCGGAGGCTGGGCAACGGGAGTAATAGGCCGGGCAACAGGAGGAACAAGCCGGGTAACGGGAGTGAAGGGACCGGCCCCACCGGCTCATGCTGCGGTTCCCCCTGTCCCCCTCTGTCCCCTCTGTCCCCTCTGTCCCCTCTGTCCCCCTGTCCGGCTCTCCGCGGTCGTCGTCCGATCTCATCCGCTCCGGATCGGGTGGCACCCGCAAGATTGTGCTCGATCCTGGTTGTCAACACCGTTGCGTCAACGCCGTGGGCGGCTGGTAAACCCGGGACAGGAAGTGCCCGATCGGGGAGCGGGGTGGGCGGCCCGCTTGGCGATCATGGAGTGGTGGTGCCGACTTTGGGGGCTTTGCGGGCGTTCTGTTACCCACCACAACTCCATGATCGGCGAGGCAGCGCTGGTTGACGAACAGCCGTTCCACCTAACGCAACGGTGTTGACCTGGTTGTAGTGGTATCCGTCGCGTTCGAGGCCACTACAACCAGGAACGTTCGAGGCCACTACAACCAGGGAATAATGCGATCTTGTAGGCGTAGGCGTAGGCGTAGGCGTAGGCGTAGGCGCAGGCGCAGGCGAGTGGGGGCGGGGCGGGGGGACGGTCGGGGTTGCGGGGAGCGGTCTGGTCCGGAGGGTGATCGGTGGGGCGTACCGCTGGGAGGTTTGTGGTCTCGTGTCCGGACTTGCATCACCAATGGGTGACGTTGCCAACTCTCTCCGTTCGGGGGGTTTGATCATGAGTTCTTGACCGATCGGCCTTCCGAGACCTAGCCTCGCCATACAGGCTCACTTTGCCCGACCAGCGCAGGCTAAGCGCACAACATAGATCTCGTAACAGAACCGCATCACTTTGGCCAGCTCCACCGGCCTTGACGGTCGTTCCGGACAGCCGGTCCGGAGCCGACCCGACAACTGCACCCGGCTGTCGGCGATGCCGCATGGGCACCGCCGACGGAGAGCTATCCCCACGGCCAGCCGCTCGGTCGGGCGTCCAGAGCCGCAGAGGTGCGTGCCCATCGGCACGGTTCCCCTGCGGCGTAGACGTTTGGGGAGGCACGACCATGGTGGGTCGGCACAGGGACCGGGGGTCCCCAGGAGGCGGTGGCGAGCGCGGGTGCGCCGACGCGGTGTGGCGGCCCACCGGCCCTGGTGACGGGACATCGGCATGAACACCTTCGACGTGGTGCTCCTGGTCGTCGTCGGGGTCCTCGCCCTGGTGGTGGTCGGTGCCGTCCTGATCGGCGTCCGGGCGTTGCGCCGCATCGGTGCCGCCCCGGCCCCGGAGGACCCCGCCTTTATCGCCGAGAAGGACCGTCAGGAACAGTCGCTTGCCGCGTTGCGGACCGCCGCCGACGAGGTGAACAGCACCATCGACGTGGCGAAGTCCGCCGCCTCGGCGGCCCGTGCCGAGGCGGCCGGGGCCAAGGCGGAGGCGAAGTCGGCCCGGGCGGAGGCCCGGCGGGTCCTCGACGACGCCCGGGCCGAGGCGGACACCGTCCTGGAGCGCGCCCACAAGCAGGCCGAGGCGGACGCCGAGCAGTTGCGCGCCAGCGCCCGGCGCAGCGGTGAGCGTGAGGTGGCGGTGCTCGCCGCCACGACGCGGGAGCAGGCGGCCGAGGTGGAACGCCGGGCCGCCCGGATGGACGAGCGGGAGCGGCTGCACACCGAGGAGGTGGAGCGGCTGGCCGAACGCGAGCGGCAGCTCACCGCCGCCAGCGCCGCGTTGGCCGAGCGGGAGGCGGCGATCAGCGCCCGGGAGGCGGCGCTGACGGTGGCCGAGGAGCAGCGGCGTCGGGAGTTGGAACGCGTCGCCGGGCTGACCGCCGATTCGGCCCGCACGGAGCTGATCGAGGTGATCGAGACCCAGGCGAAGCGGGAGGCGGCGCTGCTGGTGCGGGACATCGAGTCCGACGCCCGCAACACCGCCGAGCAGCGCGCCCGGCACATCGTGGTGGACGCCATCCAGCGGGTGGCCAGCGAGCAGACCGCGGAGAGCGTGGTAAGCGTGCTGCACCTGCCGGGGGACGAGATGAAGGGGCGGATCATCGGCCGGGAGGGGCGCAACATCCGCGCCTTCGAGTCGGTGACCGGGGTCAACCTGATCATCGACGACACCCCGGAGGCGGTGCTGCTCTCCTGCTTCGACCCGGTGCGCCGCGAGGTCGGCCGGCTCACCCTGGAGAAGTTGGTCCTCGACGGCCGGATCCATCCGCACCGGATCGAGGAGGTGCACGACCTGGCCCGGCAGGAGGTGGAGGAGCTGTGCCACCGGGCCGCCGAGGACGCGCTGGTGGAGGTGGGCATCACCGAGATCCACCCCGAGCTGGTCACCCTGCTCGGTCGGCTGCGCTACCGCACGTCGTACGGGCAGAACGTGCTCAAGCACCTGGTGGAGACCGCGCACATCGCCGGGATCATGGCCGCCGAGCTGCGGCTGGACGTGCCGACGATAAAGCGGTCGGCGTTCCTGCACGACATCGGCAAGGCGCTCACCCACGAGGTGGAGGGCAGCCACGCCATCATCGGCGCCGACCTGGCCCGCAAGTACGGCGAGAGCGAGGACGTGGTGCACGCCATCGAGGCGCACCACAACGAAGTGCCGCCGCAGACCATCGAGGCGGTCCTCACCCAGGCGTCCGACGCCTGCTCGGGCGGTCGGCCCGGGGCCCGGCGGGAGAGCCTGGAGGCGTACGTCAAGCGGCTGGAGCGGATCGAGGAGATCGCGGCCGGCAAGATCGGCGTGGAGAAGGTCTTCGCCATGCAGGCGGGCCGGGAGATCCGGGTGATGGTCAAGCCGGACGACGTCGACGACATCGGCGCGGCGGTCCTCGCGCGGGACGTGGCCAAGCAGATCGAGGAGGAGTTGACCTACCCGGGGCAGATCCGGGTGACAGTGGTCCGCGAGTCCCGGGTCACCGAGATCGCCCGTTGACCGGTCCGGGGCGCGGGAGACGCGACGAGCGCTGACCACCGTACGACGTGACGAGGGCCGGTCCGGAGTTCCGGACCGGCCCTCGTGCCGCGCAGGGTGCTGATCAGTTACCGGCTGCGCCGCCTCCGCCGCCTCCGGCCTGGGAGACGAGCGCGGTGGCCGGAGCTTGCGGGGCCGGGGTGCCGGCCGACTTGCGGCCCCGGGAGAGTCGGCGCTGGACGTACTGGGCCAGCTTCGACAGCGAGTAGTTGACCAGGATGAAGATGGCGGCGATCACCACGTAGACCTGGATCGGGTTGTCCAGTACGCCGATGATCTGCTTGCCGATGTTGAGGGTTTCCTCGTAGCTGATGATGAAGCCCAGCGAGGTGTCCTTGAGCACCACGACGAGCTGGCTGATCAGCGCCGGCAGCATGATCCGGAACGCCTGGGGGAGCAGGATCATCCGGGTGGTCTGCGCGGGGGAGAGGCCGATCGCGGCGGCGGCCTCGGCCTGCCCGCCGGGTAGCCCCTCCATGCCGGAGCGGAGGATCTCGGCGATGACCACGGAGTTGTAGACGGTCAGGCCGATGACCAAATACCACAGCGTGTCGAAGGAGATGCCGAACTCGGGGAAGCCCCGGGCCACGAAGAAGATGGTGAGCACCACCGGCAGGCCCCGGAACACCTCGACGCAGACCCGGGTGACCGCCGAGAGCACGGCGCTGAGCCCGCGCAGCAGGTAGGCCAGCGGGGTGGCCAGCCCGGTGAAGCGCCGCCGGGTCAGGCTCTTGAGCTGGATCCGCAGCACTCCGAGCAGGGTGCCGACCACCAGCGAGGCGACGATGGCCAGCGCGGCGGCGGTCAGGGTGTTCTTGAGGCCGAGGCCGATCCGGTCCCACACCTGGGAGAAGTTCTCGTTGGAGGGGTCGACAAGCGGACCCCACAGCTCCATCGAGAACTGGCCCTTGTCGTCCAGCGGGCGGTAGATCAGGAAGTACGCCCCGACGGCCAGCAGCACGGTGGCGACGATGCTGCTGATCAGGGTGATCCGCCGTTGGCGGGGGCCGGGTACGTCGTACAGGACGCTGGTCTGCTGACTCATCGAGCCACCGCCTGTCGCTTCTCCAGCCGGTCGAGCAGGGCGCCGAGCGGCACGGTCATGATCAGGTAGCCGATCGAGATGCCGATGGCGACCGGGATGAAGGCGTAGCCCTCGGCGGAGGTGAGCTGGTCGGCACTCTGGGAGAGGTCGCCGACCACGCCGAAGAAGCCGATCAGCGCCGAGTTCTTGATCATCGCGATGATCACCGACCCGAGCGGCACCACCGAGGCCTTCCAGGACTGCGGCAGCACCACGTGCCGCAGGTTCTGACCGAAGGTCAGGCCGAGCGAGCGGGCCGCCTCGGCCTGACCGGCGGGCACCGCGTTCACCCCGGAACGCAGTGCCTCGCAGACGAAGGCGGCGGTGTAGAGCACCAGGGCGATCAGTGCGAAGCGGAAGTACGGCAGGTCGGTGCCGAGCCGGGTGAAGAGCGAGTCCAGCACGGGGATCCGCAGGAAGTCGGCGTTGGAGCCGAGCGCCGGCAGACCGAAGGCGGCGAAGAACATCACCACGGTCAGCGGCATGTTCCGGAAGATGTTCACGTAGGCGGTGCCGACGGCGCGCAGCGGTGGCACCGGCGAGATGCGTAGCACCGCCATGACGGCGCCCAGGATCAGGGCGCCGATCGCGGCGAGTACGCAGATCTGGAGGGTGAGCCAGAAACCACCCGCGAAGACGTCGAACTTGTCGATGAGCACACTCACGGGCCGGTGTTCCTCCCCACCCTCCAGATCGAGGTCAGATCAGTAACGGTTGACGGTGGGCGCGCTGCCCAGCTCCGCGCCGAACTTGCCGGCGGTGTCGTCCCACGCCTTCTTCCAGCTGCCGTCGTTGAACGCCTTCTCCAGCGTGTCGTTGATGAACGTGCGGAAGTCGTTGTCCTCCTTCTTCACCCCGATGCCGTACGGCTCCTTGGTGAAGTTCTCGCCGGCCAGCTTGAACGACGCCTCGTCCTTGGCGATGTAACCGAGCAGGATCACGTTGTCCGTGGTGACGGCGTCGACCTGGCCGCCCTTGAGGGCGTCGCGGCACTTGTCGTAGGTGTCGAAGAGCACCAGCTGGGTGCCGACGTCCTTGACGTGCTTCTTGATCTCCTCGGCCGGCGTGGAGCCGGTCACCGAGCAGACCTTCTTGGTGCCGTCCTTGAAGGAGTCCGGGCCGGTGATGGTGCTGTCGTCCTTCTTGACCAGGATGTTCTGGCCGGCCTCGTAGTACGGGCCCGCGAAGGCGATCCGCTCCTTGCGCTTGTCGTTGATCGTGTAGGTCGCCGCGACCAGGTCGACGGTGCCGTTGACGATGACGTCCTCACGGACCTTCGACGGCGTCTCGACGTACTCGATCTTGTCCTCGGGGATGCCCAGCTCCTTGACGATGAGCTTGGCGACCTCGACATCGAAGCCCTCCGGCTTGCCCGACAGGCCCTTCTGGCCGAAGCCGGGCTGGTCGAACTTGGTGCCGATCTTGATCTTCTGCGCCTTGTTGAGCTTCTCCATGGTGCTGCCGGCGGCGAAGGACTTGCTGCCGGAACCGGTGCCCTCGTCGGCGTCGTCGCCACCGCAGGCGGCCAGACCGAGCGCCAGAGTAGCCGCCGCGGCGACTGCCGCCACGCGCTTCATACGCATACTGATCTCCTTCTTCGTCGGAACCCACCGGGGGCCGGCGCGCTCCACTACGGACGCCTAGTGCGTGAGGATCTTGGAGAGGAAGTCCCGGGCCCGCTCGCTGCGCGGGTTGGCGAAGAACTCCGTCGGCGGGGCGTCCTCGACGAGCTGCCCGTCGGCCATGAAGATGACCCGGTTGGCGGCGTGCCGGGCGAAGCCCATCTCGTGGGTCACCACCACCATCGTCATGCCCTCGCCGGCCAGCGAGGTCATCACGTCCAGCACCTCGCCGACCATCTCCGGGTCGAGCGCGCTGGTCGGCTCGTCGAAGAGCATCGCCTTGGGCTGCATGGCCAGCGCGCGGGCGATCGCGGCCCGCTGCTGCTGGCCGCCGGAGAGCTGGGCCGGGAACTTGTCGGCCTGGTTGGCGATGCCGACCCGGTCGAGCAGGGCCAGGCCGCGCTCGCGGGCGGCGGCCGGCTTCTCCTTGCGGACCTTGATCGGCCCGAGGGTGACGTTCTCCAGGATGGTCTTGTGGGCGAAGAGGTTGAACGACTGGAAGACCATGCCGACCTCGCTGCGCAGCTTCGCCAGCGCCCGACCCTCGGCCGGCAGCGGCTGCCCGTCGAAGGTGATCGTCCCGTCGTTGATCGGCTCCAGCCGGTTGATCGCCCGGCAGAGCGTCGACTTGCCGGAGCCGGACGGCCCGATCACCACGACGACCTCACCCTTGCCGACGGAGAGTGACACGTCGTGCAGCACGTGCAGTGGGCCGAACCACTTGTTGACCCCGTCCAGCACGATCAGCGGTTCGCCGGTCGTCACGTCGTCCACCGTCCCTGTCGTCGTACCGGAAAGCGGGGTCGGTCGACCCCCGTGTTGGGCCACTGTAGGCGGGGCGACGTGGCGGATCGCAACTCAACGGGTCACGGAGAGGTAACACCGGTGTCGGGTGTGCGCCGACGTCCGAATTCCGTCGCCTGTCGGGTCCGTCGGGTGGCGGGCCGGTGGGGTGGCGGAGATCATGGGGGGATGACCGACCGGGTCCGCCTGACCGAGTACGCGCGTGGTGGCGGCTGCGCCTGCAAGATCCCACCGGGGGAGTTGGAGACCATGGTCGCCGGTCTCGGCCCGGCCACCGGCACCGCCGAGCTGCTGGTCGGCCTGGACCACGGCGACGACGCCGCTGTGGTCCGGCTGGACGAACGGACCGGCCTGGTCACCACCGCCGACTTCTTCACCCCGGTCGTCGACGACGCCTACGACTGGGGGCGGATCGCCGCCGCCAACGCCCTGTCGGACGTGTACGCCATGGGCGGCACCCCGCTTGTCGCGCTGAACCTGCTCTGCTGGCCCCGGGACACGCTGCCGCTGGAGCTGGCCCGGGAGGTGCTGCGCGGCGGTCAGGACGTGGCCCGCGAGGCCGGCTGCCACCTGGCCGGCGGGCACAGCGTCGACGACGACGGCCCGAAGTACGGCCTCGCCGTGACCGGGCTGGTCCGCCCCGAGGAGCTGATCACCCTGGACGCAGGCCGGGCCGGGCTGCCGCTGTCGCTGACCAAGCCGCTCGGCGTCGGGGTGCTGAACACCCGGCACAAGGCCACCGGTGTGGTCTCCGCCGAGGCGGTGGTGTCGATGACCACGCTCAACCGGGACGCCGCCCGCGCCGCCGTCGCGGCCGGCATCCGCTGCGGCACCGACGTGACAGGTTTCGGGCTGCTCGGGCACGCCTCGAAGCTGGCCCGGGCGAGCGGGCTGACGGTGGCGATCGACGCCGCCCGGGTGCCCTACCTGCCCGGTGCCCGGGAGGCGGTACGGGACGGGCACGTCAGCGGCGGCACCCGCCGCAACCTGGACTGGGTGCGCCCGTGGACCGGGTTCGGGTCGACAGGTGAGGCCGACCGGCTGCTGCTCGCCGACGCGCAGACCTCCGGCGGGCTGCTGGTCGCCGGCGAGGTGCCCGGCGGCACGGTGATCGGCGAGTTGCTGCCCCGGGGTGAGTCGATGGTCGTCGTCCGCTGACAGCCGGGGGTCGCGGCGGCGGTCGTGCGTCGATCGCCGTGCGCCGTCGTGGTGTGCCGAGCGCCGTGCTGCGGTCGCCGCGCCGGGTGGGCTGGGCCGTCGTGCCGGCTGTCTCGCCCGGGGCACCGTACCCGATAAACTGTCATCTTCCTGCCACTCCCAGCAATGGCAAGCTAGGAAATTTTGCCCGGAATGGTCACAGACCGGTAACTTGCCCCCGGTTGCGGTCATATGCCCCCCACCATCGTCAGTAAGGCCCGATCCGGAGGCCGGTGGGACTAACGCAGCGAGGAGGCGGCATGACCGAGCTGTGGAACTGGAGAATCGACCGGGCCGCACCCGTGGAGGTGTACCCGGCCCTGGCCGAGGCGCTCGGTCGGGTGGTGATGCCCCTGGCAGTGGCCGATCCGGCCCGGCTGCCCCGATACGCGGTGATCTGCGACGTCTGGGAGACCCCGGGGGAGTTCGGCACCATCGTCGACTGTTACGGCGTACCCGAGTCGCTGCCCGAGTTGCGCACGATCGCCGCGCTGGCCCGGCTGCTCGACCGGGACTGCCTGCTGACCGACGACACCCTCGACGCCGGCCGGCACCTGCTGGTCGCGCCGGGCGGCACGATCCGCCCGGTGCACTTCGAGGTCACCGAGACCGACGACGGCGAGGTGCTGTCCGCCCGCCGGCTCTGCACGCTGGCCCACCCGGCCTGCCGGGGCTGGTCGCGCTGCTGCCGTTCGCGCTGGGCGCCCGACTCGGTCAACCCCGCCCTGGCAGCCGCCTGACCCGCGCCGCCCACCCGGCCCGGCCATCCGCGCCGCCCACCCGGCTCCGTCACCGGGCCGGACGGCCCCGGCCGGGTTCGCCGTCCGGTTCCGCCGCGCGGTGGTTCAGGGGGTGGGGGTGGGGCGGGCGCCCCGGACCTGCAACTGGTCCAGCAGGGTCGCGGTGGCGGCGGTCACCGCCTGCACCGCCGCCTCGAACGCCGCGGCGTTGTGTGCGGCCGGGGCCCGGAAACCGGACACCTTCCGGACGTACTGCAACGCCGCCGCCTCGATGTCGGCCGGCGTGACCGTCGGGACGTACGGCTCACGCAGGGTCTTGATGCTCCGGCACATGGTTCCTCCATAAGGTTGTTGATCGTCTGGGTCTTCCCGGTCGGCCCGGGTCGGTCGGCCCGGATACGCTGTGCACGTCATGACTACCGCAGCGGCGGGCAGCCCGCGCACCTACCAGGTGCGCACCTACGGCTGCCAGATGAACGTGCACGACTCCGAGCGCATCTCCGGCCTGCTGGAACAGGCAGGTTACGTGCGGCTCGCCGAGGCCGACGCCAACCCGGACGTGGTGGTGTTCAACACCTGCGCCGTCCGGGAGAACGCCGACAACCGGCTCTACGGCAACCTCGGTCACCTGCGTCCCGTGAAGGACAGACACCCGGGGATGCAGATCGCCGTCGGCGGCTGCCTGGCCCAGAAGGACCGCGGCGACATCGTCCGCAAGGCACCCTGGGTGGACGTGGTGTTCGGCACCCACAACATCGGCTCGCTGCCGGTGCTGTTGGAACGGGCCCGGCACAACACCGCCGCCGAGGTGGAGATCCTCGAATCCCTCGACGTCTTCCCGTCCACCCTGCCCACCCGGCGCGAGTCGACGTACGCCGGTTGGGTGTCGATCTCGGTGGGCTGCAACAACACCTGCACGTTCTGCATCGTGCCCTCGCTGCGCGGAAAGGAGAAGGACCGCCGCCCCGGCGACGTCCTCGCCGAGGTGCGGGCGCTGGTCGCCGAGGGCGTGCTGGAGGTGACCCTGCTCGGGCAGAACGTCAACTCCTACGGCGTCGAGTTCGGCGACCGGTACGCCTTCGGCAAGCTGCTGCGCGCCTGCGGCGACATCGACGGGCTGGAGCGGGTCCGGTTCACCAGCCCGCACCCGAAGGACTTCACCGACGACGTGATCGCCGCGATGGCCGAGACCCCGAACGTCTGCCACTCGCTGCACATGCCGTTGCAGTCCGGCTCCGACGACGTGCTGAAGGCGATGCGCCGGTCGTACCGGTCCGAGCGCTACCTGGGCATCATCGACAAGGTCCGGGCGGCGATGCCGGACGCGGCGATCACCACCGACATCATCGTCGGTTTCCCCGGCGAGACCGAGGCCGACTTCCAGCAGACGCTGGACGTGGTGCGCGCGGCCCGGTTCTCCTCGGCGTTCACCTTCCAGTACTCCAAGCGCCCCGGCACCCCGGCCGCCACGATGCCCGACCAACTGCCCAAGCAGGTGGTGCAGGAGCGCTACGAGCGGCTGATCGCCACGGTCGAGGAGATCACCTGGGCGGAGAACAAGCGCCTGGTCGGCGAGACCGTCGAGGTGCTGGTCGCCGTCGGCGAGGGCCGCAAGGACGAGCGCACCGGCAGGCTCTCCGGCCGGGCCCGCGACGGCCGCCTGGTGCACTTCGCCACCGGCGCGAACAGCCAGCCCGGCCAGCCCGGCGCGATCAGGCCGGGGGACATCGTGCACACCACCATCACGTACGCCGCCCCGCACCACCTCAACGCCGACGGCGCCCCGCTGGCCCACCGCCGGACCCGGGCCGGTGACGCCGCCGAGGCGGGCCGCGCCCCGCGTACCCCCGGGGTGTCGCTCGGGTTGCCCACTGTGGGTGTGCCGGCCGCGCAGCCCGCGCCGACGACCGGCTGCGCCGCGCACTGACCCCTCGGGCCGGCGGCGGCCGGCCCGGTGAAAGGCCGGCTCGGGTCGGGGCCCGCCGCGACGGCGGACCCCGACCGGTGCGCGGTCAGACCGAGATGCGGCCCGCGCCGGCGCCCGCCGTCACGATGGACTTCACGCTGCTCGCGGTGTCCAGGGTGTACGGGTACGGGATGCCGGCGACGCTGCCGCCGGTCTGCCCGGCCGGCGAGTTGACGAAGTGGTTGTTGCGGGCCACCAGGCTGCCCGGCCCGGAGTCAGCCTCACCGAGGTGGTAAGTGTCCCTGACGTTCTCGAAGTAGTTGCCCGCGACGAGCACGCCGGCGCTCATGGTGGAGGCCACCCCGTAGCCGGCGTTGTTGTAGTAGTAGTTGTTGTAGACGTGCACCGGGTTGCCGAAACGGACCCGGGGGTTGCGCTGCTTGCTGCCGTCGTACCAGTTGTGGTGGTAGGTCACCCGCATCGGCACGGCTGATCCGGCGAGCGGGTCGGCATGGGTGATCCGGCGAGCGGGTCGCCGGCCGACGGAACGTCGACCGGCGACCCGGTTGCGGAACTACCAGCGGTTTCGGCTCAGCAGGCGGTGCCCTTGAGCTTCACCGAGGCCGGGGCGGCGGCCGTACCGTTGGCGGTGAAGCCCACGGTGACCGACGCGCCCGCCGCCAGGGACGGTGCGTAGCTCGGCCCGGCGGCGGTCACCGTCGTGCCGGACTGGGTGACTGTGGCGTTCCAGCCGCTGACCAGGGTGACCCCGGCCGGCCAGGCCCAGGTCACCGACCACGGGTTGACCGCCGACGAGCTGGTGTTCTTGACGGTCAGCTCGCCCTGGAAGCCGCCCTGCCACGCACTGACCTGCTTGTAGGTCGCGGTGCACCCACCGGCCGGCGGCGGCGTCGTGGTCGGCGGGGGCGTCGTGGTCGGCGGCGGCGGGGTGGTGGTCGGCGGCGGCGTCGGACCGGTGGTGGTCGGCGTCGGCGTCGGGGTGCCGGTCGGGTCGGTCCCGCCACCCACCGGCGCGATCAGGTACGGCTGGAGGATCGCCTGCTTGGCGGTGTTGATGTTGGTCCAGTCGTCAAGCGCGATGCCCCCGGTGTCCCCCGAGTTCGGGTTCCACGACCAGTAGGTGAAGGACATCCCGTTGACCCCGGTGCCGGTGTAGGCCATCAACTTCTCCAGCCACACCTTGTCCCGGGGGTCGGCCAGGGTGCTGCCGAACTCGCCCATCATGATCGGGGCGATGTTCTGCTTGTAGAGGTAACCCCAGTAGCGGTCCCAGACCGCCGGCAGGTTCGCCGGGAAGTCGGCGGCCTTGAACCACTCCTGCTCGTAGACGCTCGTGGCGTACTCGTGCGGCGAGTAGACCAGCCGGTTCGCCACGTTCAGCCGGACCGGGAACTGCCCGGCCTTGGACAGGTTGCCGCCCCACCAGCCGCAGTCCTCGTCGTTGCTGGTGTCGTTGTCCCAGACGTTCGACAGGCCGCCGCTGGGGCAGCTCACCCCCTCCACGAAGATCAGCCAGTTCGGCTGCACCCCGAGGATGGCGTTGCCGGCCCGCTCGGCGGCCAGCCGCCAGTCCCGGGCGGTGTCGCCGCAGCCCCAGCACGCACCGGTGGCGGCCGGGTTGGTGCCCTCGGCGTGCGGCTCGTTGTGCAGGTCCGCGCCGATCACCGTGGTGTTGCCGGCGTACCGCTGGGCCAGCATCTTCCAGTCGTTGAGCCAGGTCGCCTCGGAGACCGTCGGGGTGTACCAGAGCGGCGACTGCCCGGCCGATGTCGGCCGGTGTCGGTCCAGGATGACCCGCATGCCCTTGCTGCCGGCATAGTTGATCACCTTGTCGAGAATCTGCAACGGGGAGAGCCCGACCAGGTCCGGGTTGACGAAATCGTTGATCCCGCTGGCCGTCGCGCCCGGCTTCACCGAGTCGTTCGAGTACGGGACGCGCAGCGTGTTGTAGCCCAGGCTGGCCATCTTGTCGAGCTGCCCGCGCCATGGGTTGTTCGACCACAGACCGTGGAACGTCCGGTTGTCGGTCTCCATGCCGAACCAGTTGATGCCGGTCAGCCGTACCGTCGTGCCGGTGCTGTCGACGATCTTGTTGCCGTTGGTGTGCAGGTATCCGGTGCCGGTGCCGGCGGCGGACGCCGGGGCGGTGCC
Organism: Micromonospora sp. DSM 43699; assembly: GCF_055517075.1. Taxonomy (NCBI): domain Bacteria; kingdom Bacillati; phylum Actinomycetota; class Actinomycetes; order Micromonosporales; family Micromonosporaceae; genus Micromonospora; species Micromonospora sp. DSM 43699. The sequence goes on along the minus strand of NZ_JBTMMT010000020.1, from coordinate 5,218 downwards.
GACGGTGGCGGCGACGAGCACGCCGGTCGCTGCGGTGGCGAGCGCGGTGAGCGCGGCGCCGAGAATGCGGGGTCGGTACATACGGGCTCCACTTCGGATGCCCGACGTCGCCACGGCGACGCAGGGCGGAAAACCAGGGGAACGCCGGCCGCCGCCGCCCGTCCCGCCTTGCTGGGGGTACGCGGACAGTGCGCGGCATGCCGGGTCACGTGGACGCGGCCACTCGCTGCGTGTGCCCCGGCGACTCCCGACGACGATGTCCGTCGTCGGTGCCCTGGCGCCGGTGGGATCGACCTGGCTCTGCCGCCCATTCTGATCAGCCGACCTCGATGCGTCAACCGCTCCCCTCCCCACCTGCTCCCCGCCCCGCCCCACCCCGCCCGCCTGATGCGTCACGTCGTGCCACCGCCGCGCCGTGCCGTCAGTCCGCGCGCAGTTTCCTGGTTGTAGTGGCATCACAGCATCGGAATGCCACTACAACCAGGATCGAGCACGATCTTGTCGGGGTGGGATGTGGGGAAGCCCCCGCTCCCGAGGTGGGGAGCGAGGGCTTCCGAGGTGCGTGGAGGTCAGCCGGCCTGTTCGGCGAGCTGGAGGAACTGCCGCTTGGAGGCGAGCGCCTGCTCGGCCTCCTTGACCCGACGGGCGTCCCCGGCGGCCTGGGCCCGGGAGAGTCGCTCCTCGGCCTCGGCGACCTGCGTCCGCATCTGCGCGAGCAGCGGGTTGTCCTCCTTGGTGGTACGCCGCCAGGCCGAGTCCATCACCTCGCGTACCTTGTCGTCGATCGCCCGCAGTCGCCGCTCCAGGCTGGCGGCGGCCTCGCGGGGCACCCGGCCGGCCTCGTGCCACTGGGCCTGGATGTCGCGCAGCCTGGCCTGGGCGCCCTTCGGGTCGCCGTCGACGTCCAACGCCTCGGCCTCGACCAGCAGCGCCTGCTTGCGCTCCAGGTTGGCCCGCTGCTCGTTGTCCCGGGCCGAGAAGACCTCACTGCGCCGGGTGAAGAAGGCGTCCTGGGCGGCACGGAACCGCTCCCAGAGCTTCTGCTCCGACTCCTTGGCGGCGCGTGGGGCGGCCTTCCACTGGTTCATCAGCTCCTTGAGCTGGTTGGCGGTCGCCACCCAGTCGGTGGAGTCGGAGAGCTTCTCGGCCTCGGCGACCAGCTCCTCCTTGACCGTGTGCGCCTGCTTGCGCTGCTGGTCGAGGGAGGCGAAGTGCGCGCCCCGACGCCGGGTGAAGCCGTCCCGGGCGGCGGCGAACCGCTTCCACAGCTCACCGTCGGCCTTCTTGTCGACCCCACGGATGGTCTTCCACTCGTCGAGGATCTCCTTGAGCCGGTCGCCGGCGGTCTTCCAGCCGGTCGACTCGGCGGCCAGCGTCTCGGCCTCCTCGACCAGGGCGGTCTTACGGGCGAGCGCTTCACCCCGGGCCGCCTCCCGGGCGGCGCGGGCCTCACCGGCCTTCTCCTCGGCGACGACGGCGAGTTTGTCCAGCCGGGCGGCGAGGGCGTCGATGTCCCCGACGACGTGCGCCTCGGCCAGCGAGGCACGGATCCGTCGGACCGTGCTCAGCGAGCCACCCGCGTCGGCGGCGCCCGAGTTGAGTCGCGCCTCGGTCAGGTCCACCTCGGTGACCAGGTCGGCGAACCGGCGGGCGAAGTGGGCCAACCCCTCCTCGGGGGCGCCTGCCTGCCAGGAGCCGACCACCCGCTCACCCTCGCTGGTCTTCACGTACACGGTGCCGTCCGCGTCCACCCGTCCGAAGGCAGTCCAGTCGCTCATGTGCACATCCTCGTTCTCCCGGCGTCGACGGGAAACCCCCCGCGATCGCCGCCACGGCGCAGCCAACTTGCTCCCGGCATTGTCACAGGTCCGCCCCCGTCCGCGTCGAGCGCCTGTCTCTGACCGTGACCATACGGTGTCCTAGCACCCACACACAGGCTCCCTGGGGGGAGTGTCGCAATCAGCCGTACGCTGTACCGTACGGCGTACAGGATGCTTCCGCCCGGACGACGGGCGGGCGAGGAGGAGCAGGATGACCCAGTCCCACACCCGGATGACGCCCCCGGCCGACCCCGGGTTCGTGCCCGACACCGCCGATCTCGCCGAGCTGGACCAGTGGTTCCGCCACTACGACGCGCTGGCCGAGGCGGGCGACGTGGCCGGCACCGCCGAGCTGGCGATGTTCCCGCTCAACACGGTCACCGACGACGCGGCCGGCGAGGGTTCCGCCCGTCAGCTCGACCGGGCGGCCTACCTGGAGATGATGGGCGGCGTGCTCGGCGGCGGTGGCGATCTGCGGATGGAGAGCCGTCGCACGCCGTACTTCCTCACCCGCAGCCTGGCCGTGGTGCTCACCGAGGCCGAGTTCACCCTCGACGGCGAACGGCAGCGGGTGCGCTACGCCGACCTGCTGGTCCGCACCGGCGGGCAGTGGCGGTTCCAGACCATGGTCCAGGGAGGTTGGGGCGGCCAACCCGGCTGACCACCGACGGTGCCGACGAACCGGCCGGTGCGGGCGGGCCGGGCGGTGCCGACGAACCGGCCGGGGCAGGCGGGCCGGGCGGTGCCGGGCCGCTACCGTTGCCTGGTGCCCCTGCTCGCCGCGGCCGTCTGCCCGCATCCGCCGTTGATCGTGCCCGAGCTGGCCGGTGCCGCCGCGCCTGAGCTGGCGGAGCTGCGCGCCGCCTGTGCCGCCGCCGTCACCGACCTCTACGCCACCGGCGCGCGCACCGTCGTGCTGGTCGGCTCCGGCGGGCGCACCACCGAGCCGGGACTGCCCTGCCAGGGCAGCTTCACCCCCTGGGGCCTGCGCCTGTCGGTGCGCCTCGACACCTGGTCACCGGCCGCACAGGAGCGGGTCGAGGCACCAGCCGGGGAAGCGCGGGCCGAATCTTCGAGCGGGGAAGAGCGGGTCGAGTCACCGGCCGCGCAGGAGCGGTTCGAGGCGCCGGACGGAGACGGGCCGGTCGGGTCGTCGGGCGGTGTCGACGGTGACCGCCGGCTGCCGTTGAGTCTCCTGGTCGGGGCCTGGCTGGTCGACCGGGTCGCGCCGCCGACACGTACCGCCTGGCGGATGGTGAGCGTCGCACCGGACGAGCCGGCCGACCGGTGTGCCGCCGTCGGCGCCGGGCTCGGGGTGGACGGGCCGTGGGCCCTGCTGGTGCTCGGGGACGGGTCGGCCTGCCACGGCCCGAAGTCGCCCGGCTACGACGATCCGCGCGCCGGGGCGTACGACGAGGGGGTGGCTCGGGCCCTGGCCGACGCGGACGCCGACGCGCTGCTCGCCCTGGACCCGGCGGTGTCGGCGCAGCTGCGCGTCGCCGGCCGACCGGCCTGGCAGGTGCTGGCCGGCGCGGTCCACGCGGCCGGCGGCGACTGGCGCGGCGACCTGCGTCACCACTCGGCACCCTACGGCGTGGGCTACCTGGTGGCCTCCTGGGTGCGGACGGGCGGGGCGGCGCGGTGAGCGGCCCGGTCGTCGCCGTGGTCGGGCCGACCGCGGCGGGCAAGTCGGCGCTGAGCATCGCCCTGGCGCACGCCCTCGGCGGTGAGGTGGTCAACGCCGACTCGATGCAGCTCTACCGGGGCATGGACATCGGCACGGCCAAGCTCACCCCGGCCGAGCGGGATGGCGTGCCCCACCACCTGCTGGACATCTGGCCGGTCACCGAGCCGGCCAGCGTCGCCGAATACCAGCGGCTGGCCCGCGCGGCGGTCGACGACATCCTGGCCCGGGGGCGGGTGCCGCTCCTGGTCGGAGGTTCCGGCCTGTACGTGCGGGCGGTGCTCGAGCAGTTCGAGTTCCCCGGCACCGACCCGGCGGTACGCGGACGGTTGGAGGCGGAGCTGGCGCACCTCGGTCCGGCCCCGCTGTACGCCCGGCTGGCCGGGGCCGACCCGGTGGCGGCGGCCGGCATCCTGCCCGGCAACGGGCGACGGATCGTCCGGGCCCTGGAGGTGATCGAGCTGACCGGGGCGCCGTTCACCGCCTCCCTACCCGACCCGACCCCCTACTACCCGGCGGTGCAGCTCGGCGTCGACCTGGACACCGCGCTGCTGGACGAGCGGGTCGCCCGGCGGGTCGACCGGATGTGGGCCGACGGGCTGGTCCCCGAGGTCCGCGCGCTGTGCGGGCACGGCCTGGCCGACGGGCGGACGGCCAGCCGGGCGCTCGGCTACCAGCAGGTGCTGCGCTTCCTGGCCGGGGAGACCGACGAGGCGCAGGCGCATGACGAGACGATCCGGGCCACCCGGCGGTTCGTCCGGCGGCAACGCTCCTGGTTCCGCCGTGACAAGCGGATCCACTGGCTGGATCCGACGTCGCCGACGTTTGTCGACACTGCGCTGCGGGTGGTCGGCGAGCATCGGCGATGATGGGGGCGTGGAGTTCACCAAGGGCCATGGCACCGGCAACGACTTCGTCATCCTGCCCGACCCGGACGGCGCCCTCGACCTGACCCCCGGCCTGGTCGCCGGGATCTGTGACAGGCGGCGCGGCCTCGGCGGCGACGGCGTGCTCCGGGTGGTACGCGCGGCCAAGCACCCGGACGGGGTCGCCCTCGCCGACACGGCCGAGTGGTTCATGGACTACTGGAACTCCGACGGCTCGTCCGCCGAGATGTGCGGCAACGGGGCCCGGGTCTTCGTCCGCTACCTGCTGGCCACCGGGCTGGCCACGCCGGCTGACGGGATCCTGCCGGTGGCCACCCGCGCCGGCCTGGTGCGGGCCCGGGTCGACGGCGACACCATCGCCGTCGAGATGCGCCGCCCCCGGCTGTACGACGCGTCGCGCGCCGTCCTGGGCGGGCTCACCCTGCCCGGCGCGGCGGTGGACGTCGGCAACCCGCACCTGGTCTGCGCCCTGCCGACCGGTATCGACCTGGCCGACCTGGACCTCACCCGCGCGCCCGAGTTCGACCCCCGGGTCTTCCCGCACGGGGTGAACGTCGAGTTCACCGCCCCGGGCGACCCGGTGGACGGCGCCGACGGCCACGTGCTGATGCGGGTCTACGAGCGCGGCTCGGCCGAGACCCTCTCCTGCGGCACCGGAGCCTGCGCGGTCGCCGCCGTGGCCCTGCGCGACGCCGCCCGGGACACCGGCACGGTCACCGTCGACGTCCCCGGTGGCCGCCTCACGGTCACCGTCACGCCCGACTCCTGCTGGCTCTCCGGCCCCGCCGTCCTGCTCGCCACCGGCACCCTCTCCCTCCCCTGACCAC
>NZ_JBTMMT010000019.1:0-105053 GCF_055517075.1 Micromonospora sp. DSM 43699 | reverse complement strand
GGGGAGGGGCGGGCGGGGTTAGGGGTGGGGTTGGTAGAGGGTGAGGGGGTTGCCCGCGGGGTCGGTGACCAGGGCTCGGCGTTCGTGGGGGCCGGTCACCGGGGCGGTGGCGGTGGCGCCGGCGGCGACCAGGCGGGCGACGCAGGCGTCCAGGTCGTCGACCTGGACGCTGAGCACGGTGCGGCCGGCGACGGGTTGCTGGGTGGCGTCGGCCAGGCCGATGGTCACCGTGCCGTCGGTGACGGCGGCGTAGCGGTCGCCGTCGCGGAAGCGCACCGTCAGCCCGAGCGCGGTGTAGAAGGCGAGTTGGGCGTCCAGGTCGTCGGCGGGGACGATCACGTGGCCGATCCTCATGGGCGGAACCTCGGCATGACCTCGCGGGCGAACCGCTCGACGATCTCGATCGACCGTTCGATCGGCAGGCCGAGCCACTGGGCACGGAACACGAAGTGGTTGTAGCCGGCGTCGGCGAAGTCCTGGATCTTGGCGGCGATGTCGTCGGGCGAGCCGAAGAAGAGCGCCTTTTCCTTGATCGCGTCCCACTGCGACTCGAAGAAGTCCATACCGTACTGGACGTACTCTCCGTAGGAGCGTTTCACCGCGTCACCGGCGACGGCGAACGCGGCGTCGGCGGAGTCGGCCACGCACAGATCCCGGTGGATCGGGAAGACCGCGTCCCGCTCGTCGAAGCCGGCGGCCCGCCGCTGTTCGCGGTAGTCGGCCAGGTTGCCGACGGCCCAGTTGCGGCGCACGTTCGACGGGGCGAGCCAGGGCAGCCCCTGCCGGGCGATCCGGGCGATGCCGGTCGGGCCGTTGGCGCCCACCCAGACCGGCGGATGCGGACGCTGCACCGGCGGTACGCTGCACCGCACCCCGTCCAGGGTGAAGTGCCTACCCTCGTGGTGCACCGGCTCCCCGGTCCACAGCTGCTGCATCACCGCCAGCGCCTCGTTCATCCGGGACACCCGGGTACGCCGTTCGATGCCGAACGAGGCGAACTCGGCGTCCCGGTAGCCCGAGCCGATACCGAGGACGAACCGGCCACCGGACATCTGGTCGATGGTGGCGATCTCCTCGGCCCAGTGCACCGGGTGGCCCAGCGGCAGGATGAGGATGCCGGTGCCGAGTTGCATCGTCCCGGAGTGGTCGATGAGCCGGCTCAGCAGCGGCAGCGGCTGCGGGGTGCTCAGCGACGACAGGTAGTGGTGGATACCGAAGACCGAGTCGTAGCCCAGGTCGCGGATGTGCTGGACGTACTCGACTGTCTCACCGACCCGGCGACCCAGGTCGTCGCCGGGGGCGTACTGGTGGTCGAGCAGGATGCCGAACTTCACGCCGGTCGCCTACTCTTCCCGCGACCGGCTGTCGCTGAGCCGGAAGTAGGGCGCCACCAGCCGGTCCCGGTCGGCCAGCGCCTGCGCGATGCCCTTCTCCCGACGCTCCTTGAGGAAGTTCCAGTCCCCGTCGGCGAAGCTGACGTTGGTGGCCCAGCCGTGCCCGACCCAGCCGGTCATCGCTCCGAGGCCCTTGCCCCGGGCCTCCATCACCACCTGCATCATCGACTTGCCCATCATCAGCGAGTCCAGCGGCATCACGGCGATCGCGTCGGCGTAGTCGTCGACCCAGCGTTGCAGTTCTTCGCGTGCGACGACCTTGGTGACCAGGCCCTTGCGTTCGCCCTCCTCCGCGCCGATCGCCCGCATGGTGAGCATGACGTCCTTCATCGTGGTCAGGCCGACCTTCTCGATCCAGTGGTACATGTCCTGCGGGGCGGGACCGAGGTAGCGGAACGCCGGGTGGGTGAACCGGGCGTCCGGGGAGGCGATGACGATGTCGGCCGAGAGCGCGATCTGGAAGTGCCCGCCGTAGCAGTAGCCCTGCACCTGACAGATGGTCGCCTTGAGCGACTCGATGATCGGGCGGGTGAAGCCGGAGCTGAGCACGTTGCGGTCCGGCAGGATGCGCTGGCGCTGGGCCGGTCGACGCCGGGACGCCTTGTCGGTGCCGGTCTTGTAGCCGATGTAGTGGCCGAGTTCGGCGGCGTCCGCGCCGGTGCCGAAGTGCTCACCCTCCCCCTTGAACACGATGACCTTGACCCGGTCGTCGGTCTCCGCCTCCTTCACCAGGTCGCCGACGCGTTCGAAGGCAGCCACCGGAATGGCGTTGAGCCGCTCGGGGCGGTCGAAGGTGATGGTGGCCACGGCCCGTTCCTCGTCCACGTCGTAGCGGACGTACTTGGCGAGGACCTCGGGATCGACCTCCATGTTCTCGACGTCCCACTGGCTTTCCAGCAGCTCGGCTTCGGTCTTCTTCACGGCGGTTCCTTAGGTCAGGTGGTACGGAAGGCGGGGATCACTTCGGTGGCGAACAGTCGCAGCGAGGCGCGGAGCTTCTCGGTCGGCATACCGAGCCACCCGGGACGGAAGATGAGGTGGTCGAAGCCCAGGTCGCGCAGGGCGCTGATCCGCTCGACGAGGAGTTCGGGCGAGCCCAGCAGCAGCGTGTTGCGGACCAGTTCGTCGAAGCGGTCCCGCTGCCAGCGCAGCGCCGGATACTCGGCGTACGTCGAGTACTCGACCCGGGCGTGCGGCAACGCCTCCGCGACGGCCTGTTCGGTGCTCGGCGCGCAGTACAGCTCCACACCGACGGGCCGCTGCACCGTCGCCGGGTCCCGGCCGTACTCGGCGAGCGCCTCGTTGTAGACGGCCAGGTGCTCCGGCAGGAACCGGCGGCTCGGTGAGTTGCCCGGCGCGTACCAGGCGTCGCCGAGCCGGGCCGCCCGACGGACCGCTTTCTTCCCACCGGCGCCGATCCAGATCGGTGGGCCGCCCGGGGTCAGCGGCGGGATGCCGATGGTGGCGTCGACCTGCGGATAGAACTCCCCGTCATGGGTGACCGGGTTCCCGGTCCACAGCGCCCGGATGAGCCGCAGGCTCTCGTCGAACCGGCGGAACCGGGTCTCCGGGTCGACCCCGAACGCCGCGAACTCGTTCTCCCGGTAACCCGCCCCGACGCCGAGGATCACCCGTCCGCCGGAGAGGTGGTCCAGGGTGGCGAACTCCTCGGCGACGTGCACCGGGTGGAACATCGGCAGCAGCAGGATGCCGGTGCCGAGCAGCATGTCCCCCGAGCGCGGGATCAGGCTCGCCAGCATCGAGATCGGCTGCGGGGTGGCCAGGTTGGACTGGAAGTGGTTGATCGTCCACACCGAGTCGTAGCCCAGCTCCGCGGCGAGTTCGACGGTGCCGAACAGGTCGTCGAGGTGCCTGCCGAGGTCGTCGCCGGGCGGGTACTGGTGCGACGCCATGATGCCGAACCTCATCGGCTCCCCCAAGCTGTCGATCGGCTGTCCGTACGGGACACCGCCACGGGGGCGACCCCGTCCGCCTCCGGCAGGGGGGCCGCCGCGCGGCTGATCTTGCCGGTGGCGCTGCGTTCCAGGGCTGGCACGAACTCGATCCGCCGGGGGGTCTTGAAGTGGGCCAGCCGCTCCCGGGCGTACGCGACGAGCCGCGCGGCGAGATCGGTGTCGGCGACCGCGTCGTCGGCCACCCGGACCACCAGCGCCACGGGGATCTCGCCCAGCCGGTCGTCCGGCCGGCCGAGCACCCGGACGTCCCGCACCAGCGGATGCGCCCGCAGTTCGTCCTCGATCTCCTCGGGCCAGACCTGGAAACCCCCGCACTTGATCATGTCCCGCTTGCGGCCGACCAGGAAGAGCACCCCGTCGGCGTCGACGTAGCCCATGTCGCCGGTGTGCACCCAGCCGTCCCGGACCAGCTCGGCCGACGCGGCGACGTCGTCGACGTACCCCCTGGTCAGCGCGGAGCGGACCACCACCTCACCCGCCGCGCCGGTCGACAGCGCGGTGCCGGCGTCGTCGCGGATCTCCAACTCGACACCCGGGTAGACCCGGCCGGCGGAGCCCGGCTTCCACCGACCGGCCTTCATGTCCCGGCCGGTCCAGCCGGCGATGTGCCCGGCCTCGGTCGAGCCGTAGTTGACCAGGATGGGCACCCGGTAGCGCTCTTCGAACGCGCGCCGCACCGGCCAGGAGATGGCCTGCCCGGCGACCAGGACGGACTTGACCCCGTCGAACGGCAGGTCCCGCTCGGCGTGCACGATGTCGAAGACCATGGTGGGCAGTAGGAAGAGGTTGTCGAAACCGAACCGCGCCATCAGGTCGGCGAGCCGGTCGACGCCGAAGCGTTCCCAGACCACCGCCGGCCGGCCGACGAAGTACGCGAACAGCAGCGCGTGCTGGCCGCCGCTGTGGAACAGCGGCAGGGCGACGAGGTTCGGCCTGGCCTGCGGCGCGGCGGTGCCCTCGGCCTCGGTGCCGGTGGTGACCCGGGCCAGCCGCATCAGCGACTCGCGGGTCCCGCCGTGGGTGACGCTGACCGCCTTCGGTCGCCCGGTCGTGCCCCCGGTGAACAGGATGCACGCCTCGGCCTCCGGCCCGACGTCGACCCCGGTGACCCGGACCTCCCGCCGCCACGGCAACGCCGGCACACCGGTCAACGGCTGTGTGGTGGACCGCACCGGCAGCCGGCCGTGGCCGGCGTCGTCAGCAGCGGAGCCGGAGCCGGCGGAAGCGACGGCGGGGACGGAAGCGGCGGAGGCGGTGACCCTTACGGCGTCCTGCGCGGCCAGGAACTCGGCTACCACGTCCGGGCGGCGGTCGTCGACCAGCAGCAGCCGGGGCGCGGTCTTCGCCACCGACTCGGCCAGCTCGGCGGCGTTGTAGAGGCTGCTGACGGTGACCGGCACCGCGCCGATCTTCCAGGCGCCGAAGAGCAGGAACACGATCTCCGGTCCGTTGGTCAGGTAGCAGGCGACCCGGTCGCCGGGGCCGACGCCCTCGGCCCGCAGCGCGGCGGCGACACCCCCGGCGAGCAGGTCGATCTGGTCGAACGTCCAGGACCGGCCGTCCTCGCCGTACAGGCCCGGCAGGTCGGCCCGGTCGGCGCACCGGCCCTCCAGGATGCCGGCCAGGTTGCCGGCGTTCACCGGGTCCCCCCTGGCACGGTCGTGGTGACCCTCGGGATGACCTCCGCGCCGAAGCGGGCGAGCTGTTCCATCGCCTCGTCCTGGCCGGCGCCGACGAACTGGTGGCGCAGCGAGACCTCGGTGATGCCCAACTCGCTCTCCCAGCGGCGCAGCTTGGCGACGATCTCGTCGGCCGAGCCGACCAGACAGTCCTCGGCCAGGTAGCGGTCCAGGTCGAGAGACTGCGCGTCGTCCCAGGACTTGTAGCCGGCGTACTGGCGTTGCAGGTGCGGGCGGACGGCCGCGACGGCCGCCGGGTAGCTGTCGCCGAGGTACGCCTCACGGCTCATCGGGTACTCCCGGTCCAGTGGGAAGCCCCGCTCGGCCAGGTCACCCCGGTAGATGCCGAGCAGTCGGGCCAGTTCCCCGTCGTTGCCCTTGGGGCCGATCAGCCACGGGGCGTCCAGTCGGGCGGCGCGTCGGATCGCGGGTTCGGCGAACGCGCCGATCCACAGTGGTGGGCCGCCGGGCTGGGCCGGGCGCAGCGCCAGGGACGCGCCGGGGACCTCGCCCCAGCTCCCGGCGATGTCGATCGTCTCGCCGTTCCACAGGGAACGCAGGATCGGCACGTACTCCCGCAGTCGCCGCAGCCGGTCCTCCCAGGCGACGCCGAACGCGGTGGTCTCCCGGCGGCGGTAGCCGGCGCCGATGCCGACGGTCAGCCGACCGTGGGACAGCACGTCGAGCGAGGCCAGCTCCTCCGCGAGCGCGACCGGGTTCAGCAGGGGGGCCAGCAGGACCCCGAACCCGATCCGGACCCGGGAGGTGGCGTGGGCGAGGTAGCCGGCCAGCGGGACCGGCTGGACGAACGCCGATCGGGCCAGGTAGTGGTGGCCGAGGTAGACGGCGTGGAAGCCGGCCGCCTCGGCGGCGGCGGCCTGGGCCAGTACGCCGTCGATGCCCTCGGTGGCCGACGCCGACGGGTCGAACTGGGCGCTCAGGAAGCAGCTGATCTTCACCCGGCGACCGCCTCGGGAGTGGGCACGCTGTCGGCGGCGCGCTCCTGGGCCCGGAAGTGCGGGATGACCTTGTCGGCGAACTCCTCCATCGAGCGCAGTGCGGCCTTGCGGTCCAGGGACGGAATCCGCAGCCAGCCGATGTAGTGGTTGATGCCGAGCTGTTCGCGCAGCATCTCGATGGTCTCGATGACGCGCTGGGCCGAGCCGAAGTTGCCACCGTGGGTAAGCGTCTGCTCCAGGGTCAGCAGCTCGATGTTCTTGGCCACGGCCGCGTAGTAGGACCGTTCCTTGGCGATGGCGTCCTCCGAGCCGGGGATGACCTTGCCGACGGACTTGTAGTAGTTCATCGCCGCCTGGGCGGCCGCGCGCAGGCCCTCCTGGCTGTCACCGCACCAGACCTGCTGCATGAACGGCAGGTCGTAGGTGGAGATGTCGAAGCCGTTCTCCCGCATGCTCTGCCGGTAGAGGTCGAAGTTCTTCTGCATGATGCCCAACGGCGTGAAGTTCGGTGAGGTGATGATCGACTCGCCGACCGCGCCGCGCTCCCGGAAGCTCTCCGGGGAGACCGTGCCCTGCAGGATCGGCGGCCCGCCCGGGGTGAACGGCCTCGGGTAGGTGGTGACGTCGTCGTAGTGGAAGATCTCGCCGTGGTAGGAGAAGTTCTCCTGCGACAGCGCGAGCCGCAGGATCTCCAGGGTCTCCTGGTAACGCTGCTTCGACTCCTCCAGCGGGATGCCGAAGCCGGCGAACTCGGCGGGCTGGTAACCCCGGCCGACGCCGATCGAGACCCGGCCGCCGCTGAGCACGTCGAGGGCGGCGATGTCCTCGGCCAGCCGCAGCGGGTGGTGCAGCGGCAGCACCAGGACGGCGGTGCCGATGGTGATCTGCCGGGTCCGCTCGGCGACGGCCATGCCGAAGTTCACCGGGCTGCCGAGGATGCCGTACGTCGAGAAGTGGTGTTCGGCGAGCCAGATCGAGTCGAAGCCCAGCTCGTCGGCCAGCTGGATCTCGTCGAGGGTCTCCCGGAGCACCTGGTGGTCCGAGACCCCGTCGGCCACCGGGAACAGGTTCATGATTCCGAACTTCACGGCCTTCTCCTCATTTATTCCGACCAGCCGGTATGTTACTGCCCCGGCCGATGCCCGGCAAGACTTCCGCAGGTCAGGCCTGCGGTGTTCGACGCGACCCGACGCGCAGCTCCCCGGTCCGCCGCCGGTGCCACGCGCCCCGCCCGCACCGGGCGTCGAGCACGAACGCCCGGCGCAGGAACAGGTGCGGGTCCGCCTCCATGGTGATGCCCATCCCGCCGTGCACCTGGATGCACCGCTCGGCGGCGAAGACCGCCGCCTGCCCGGCCGCCGCCTTGGCGGCGTGCACCTGGATCCCGGCGTCCGGCCGGCCGTTGTCCACCGCCCACGCCGCGTACAGGGTCAGGTCCCAGGCCGCCTTGCGGGCGGTGGCCGCCTCGGCGAGCGGGAACGCGACCCCCTGGAACGAACCGATCACCCGACCGAACTGCCGACGCGTCCGGGCCTGCTCGGCGGCCAGGTCGACCGCCCCCTGCGCCACCCCGCACAGCTCGGCCGCCACCACCAGCGCGGCCCGCAGCGGGCCGGACCCGGCGGGCTGCGTCCGCTCCGGGGCGGCCACCGTCAGGTCCGACAGCGGCACCGCCGGGTCCACCGACTGCCGGGCGGTGGTCCGGAGCGGGTCGGCGAACCAGACCCCGTCCGGGCCGAGGGCGACGACGCCGTCCGCCTGCGCCGCGTACGGCACCAGGGTCCGTACCAGCGGGTCCGGCGACGCCCGGTCGACCCACCCGGAGCTGCCCGGCACGTCGACCGCCGGGGTGAGCACCCGGCGGCCGTCGAGCACCTCGTCGGGGAGCGGACCGGTGCGCCGCTCGTCGCCGCAGAGCAGTTGGACCGCCGCCGCGTGCGCCGGGAACCGGCTCGGCACCAGCCGCTCGCCGAGCGCCTCGACGGCGACCAGCAGGTCGATCAGGCCCGACCCGATGCCACCGGCCGACTCGGGCACCCCGAGCAGCCCGAAGTCCCGCAGCAACGGCCCGTCAGCCGCCGGGGCCCGCCACGGACCGGCCAGCAGCTCGCGGGCGGTGCCACGGTCGGCGTCCGCGAGCGAGCCCACTGTCGCACCGATCTCCCGCTGTTCCTGGGTGAATGTTGCGCGCACCAGACCACTCCGCTCAGCGTGAGCGGGGCAGGCGCAGCACCCGCTCCGCGAGAATCGACTTCTGGACTTCCTCCGTGCCGCCCTCGATCGTGTGGGCGCGGGCGCGCAGGTAACGACGCATCCGGGCGGCGGCGCCGTCGCCGTCGACAAGCACCCCGCCGGCCTCGTCGAGCTGCACGGCGAGCCGGTTGGCGTGCTGCACCACCCGGGCCCACAGGCTCTTGAGCGCCGAGGTCTCCGGGCCGGGGACACCACCGGCCCGGCTCTCGCCGAGCATCCGCATCGACCCGATCCGGACCGCCTCGGCGTCGCACTGCAACGCGCCCACCGCGTCGGCGAACGCGCCGTCGTCGGCCACGCCCCGCTCGACCGCGACGTCGATCAGCCGGTCGACCGCCTGGCGGGCCCAGACCCAGAGGTTGAGCGCCATGCTGCCGCGTTCGAACGCGAGCGTGGTGAGCGCGACGGTCCAGCCGTCGCCGACCCCGCCGAGCACGTCGGCGTCGGCGACGAACACGTCGTCGAGGAACATCTCGTTGAACTCGGTGTCCCCGTTGATCATCTCCAGCGGCCGGACGGTGAACCCGTCCATCGGCGCGAGGAAGTAGGTGATGCCCTGGTGCTTCGGCGCGGCGGCGTCGGTGCGGGCCAGCAGCAGGCAGTGCGACGCGTTGTGCGCGTTGGACGTCCAGATCTTGGCCCCGTTGATCCGCCAGCCACCGTCGACCCGGGTCGCCGCCGTGGTCAGGCTCGCCAGGTCCGACCCGGAGCCGGGCTCGCTGAAGCCCTGACACCAGTACTCGTCGCCGCGCAGGATGCCGGGCAGGTGCCGGGCCTGCTGGGCGTCGGTGCCGTGCGCGATGATCGTCGGCCCGGCCAGCATCATGCCGACCCCGTTGAGCGGGTACGGCGCGCCGCGTACCGCGGCCTCCTCGTTGAAGACGGCCTGTGCCAGCGCGTCCATCCCCCGGCCCCCGTGCGCGACCGGCCAGGACAGGCCGGCCCAGTTGCCGGCGCAGAGCCGGTCCTGCCACACCCGCGACCAGTGCTCACGCGCGTCCTGGGACAGCTCCTCCTGGTCGGGCACGTCCGCCAGCGCCCCGTCGAGCCACCTGCCGACCTCGCGCCGGAACGCCAGGTCGGTGTCGCTGTCAGCGAAGTCCATGCCCACCTCCCACCGGTTCGTCGATGTCGCCGGTCATGCGCTGGCCTCTTCGGCGCGCGTGAGCCGGGCCTTGTAGAGCTTGCCGTTCGGGTCCCGGGGCAGGGCGTCGCGCAGCACGTAGGACTCCGGGCGCTTCGGCTTGGCCAACCGGTCGGTGAGGTAGCGGCGCAGTTCCGCCAGCGCCGCGTCCGGGTCGGGCGCGGTGTCGGCCAGCACGACGTGCGCCTGGGGCACCTCGCCGAACTCCGGATCGGGGGTGCCGACCACGCCGACGTCGGCGACCCAGTCGTGGCTGATCAACGCCGCCTCGATCTCGGCCGGATAGACGTTCACCCCGCCGACCAGGATCAGCTCGGCCGCGCGACCGGTGATGTAGAGGAACCCGTCGGCGTCGACGTGGCCGACGTCCCAGACGGTCATCAGGCCGTCGCGGCGCGCGCCGTCGGTCTTGCCGGGGTCGTTGTGGTACTCGATCCGGTCGTCGCCCTGGCGCATGTAGACGATGCCGGTCTGCCCGACGGGCACCTCGTTGCCCAGCTCGTCGAGGATGCGCAGGGTGGAGATGGAGGCCGGCCGGCCGACCGTGCCCGGGTGGGCCAGCCACTCGTGGGGCCGCGCGACGGTGGTGCCGACCTCGGTCGAGCCGTAGTACTCGTAGACCACCGGGCCGAACCAGTCGAGGATGCGCTGCTTGACCTCGCGGGGGCAGGGCGCGGCGCCGTGCAGCACGTAGCGCAGCGAGGAGATGTCGGCGTCGGCACGGACCGACTCGGGCAGTTGCAGCAGCCGGTAGAAGTGGGTCGGCACCATGCTGGTCCCGGTGACCCGGCGGGCCTGGACCCGGCGCAGGAAACCCTCCGGCGTCCAGCCGTCCATCAGGACCATCGTGCCGCCGGCGTGCAGCGCGCCCATCGCCGGGGTGATGTTGGCCGAGTGGTACATCGGGGCCGACACCAGCCAGGACGCGAACGCGTCGCGCTCCATGCCGAACTCCCGGAACAGCCAGACGTAGGTCAGCGCGCCGGTGTCCGCGTCGACTCCGCTGAGCGGGCGCTTGACCCCCTTGGGCCGGCCGGTGGTGCCCGAGGTGTACATCATCAGTGAGCCGGCCGGGGTGTCCGCCGGGCTCGTCGCGGGCATGTCGGCGGTGAGCGCCGACAGCGGGCGGGCCCGGTCGGTGCGGGGCGTGCCGTCGACGAAGACCTGGATGCCGGGGGCGGCCTCGGCGGCGGCGACCACCACGTCCTCGACCCGCTCGGAGCCGACCACCACCCTCGCGGCGCTGTCGGCGAGGATGTAGCCGACCTCGGGCGCGGTGAGGTGGTAGTTGAGGGTCACCAGGTAGAGGCCCGACTGCATCGCCGCGAGATAGAGCGCGACCAGGCCGGGGCTGTTCGTCATCACCGCCGCGACGGTGTCGCCGGGCCGCAGACCCGCGTGGGTACGCAGCCCGTGCGAGATCCGGTTCACCTCGGCGAACAGGTCACCGTACGAGATCCGCCGATCATCGGCGGTCACGATCGCGCACAGGTCCGGTTCCGCGGCTGCCCAGAGCCGGAACCCGGTCCGCTCCTCGCTCATCGGACTCCTTGAGCTAGATTCCGACCATCCGGTATGTTGGTGTCCCACAGTAAGGGAGCCTCCCGACGATGTCCAGACCCGTGAGCGACGCCCACGCCGCCACCTGGCGGGCCCGCCAGGTGCCGGTCCCCGCCCAGGTCGTCGACGGTGTCTGGGCCATCCCCGTCCCCCTGCACGGCAGCGCCCTGCGGTCCATCACCGTCTTCCTGATCGCCACCGGCGACGGACCGGTCCTCGTCGACGCCGGCTACGACCACCCGAGTTGCTGGGCGTCGTTCCAGCAGTCGGTGGCGGCCGTCGGTCAGCGGGTCGACGCCATCACGGCGGTCCTGCTCACCCACAACCACCCGGACCACGTCGGGTTCGCCGACCGGGTACGGGCCGTCTCCGGCGCGCGGGTGATCATGGGTGGGGCCGACGACTTCGCCACCATGCACCAGCGGCGCGGCACCTTCCTCCAGCAGGTACGCACCGCGCTCGACCTGACCGGGGCCCCGCCCGACGTCGTCGCCGCCATGTACGCCGACGCGGTCGCCGTCGCCGAACACCCGGAGAGCCTGCGGCTCGACCTGGCCCTGACCGGCGAGACCGAACTCCGCTTCGGCGACGTGACCATCCGCGCCCTGCCCGCCCCCGGGCACACCTACGGGCACACCGTCTACGTCGACAGCCGGGGGCTGGTCTTCACCGGCGACACCATGATGGCCGAGGGGCCCACCCAACTGGCCATCGTCAGCCGCCCCGGCGACGACCCGGCGGCCGACCTGTTCCGGACGCTGGCCCGCATCCGCGACCTCGGAGCCGCCATCGCCTGCCCCGCCCACCAGTTCCCCTACCGGGACGTCGCCGCCCGCGCCGAGGCCCTCGCGGCCTTCCACCGCGACGAGGTCGACACGGTCCGCGCCCTGACCCGCGACAGCGGCACCGCGTGGGACCTCGCCCGGCGGATGACCTGGAAGAAGCCGTGGGACGAACTGGGCCGGGGCACCCGGCGGTTCGCCCTCGTGCACACCCTCGCCCTGCTGCGCCACGCCACCCGCGCCGACCAATGACGCCGCACGCGGCACCCGGCCGCACCCGGCCTCAGTCGCGGCGGGCCTCGTCGTACGTCCAGTCCGGGCGCAGCGTCGACCGCAGCTCCCGCAGGGTCCGCTTGAGCACCTTGCCGGACGGGTTGGTGGGGAACTCCGGCACCAGGTAGACCTCCTTCGGCACCTTGAACCGACCGAGCCGCTGGCGGGCGTGCGCGATCAGCGCCTCGGGGGTCAGCCCCGGGCGGGCGACCACGAACGCGGCCGGCACCTCCTGCCACACCGGGTGCGGCGCGGCCACCACCGACACGGCCAGCACCAGCGGATGGTCGGCCAGCACGTTCTCGATCTCGGCACTTGACATGTTCTCCCCGCCGCTGCGGATCATGTCCTTGAGCCGGTCGCGGATGTACAGGTAGCCGTCGGCGTCGAAACAGCCGATGTCACCGGTGTGGAACCAGCCGTCCCGGAACGCGGCCCGGGTCGCCACCGGATCGTCGAGGTAGCCGGGGCTCACCTTCGGCCCGCGGGCGACCACCTCGCCGTTCTCGCCGACCGGCACGTCGTTGCCGTCCGGGTCGACCACCCGGACCTGGACCCACGGCACCGGCAGACCCACCGAGCCCTGCTTGGACTCCTGGTGCGCCGCATCGAGGTAGGTCAGCCCGCTACAGGTCTCGGTGAGGCCGTACCCCTCGATCAGCCGGGCGTTCGGGAACAGCCCCCGGGCCACGGCGAACAGCGCCGGGGTGACCTGGGAGAAGATCAGCCAGCGCACCGAGGACAGGTCCGCGCCGACGATGGTCGCCTCGCGGCGGACCATGTCCAGCATCGTCGCCGCCAGCACCATGCCGGTGACCCGCTCGCCCTCCATCGCCCGCAGCACGGCCGCCGGCACGAAGCGGCGGTGCAGCACCATGCAGCCGCCGACGTGCCAGATGCCGTAGCCGGGCAGGTCGGTGCCGCCGACGTGGTAGAGCGGCGCGACGTTGAGGATCCGGTCGGTCGGCCGGAGCCCCAGCTCGACGATCTGGGCGTGCATGTTCCTGTTCACGTTGCCGTGGGTGAGCAGCACCCCCTTGGGCAGGCTGGTGGTGCCGGAGGTGTAGACGATCCGTTGCAGGGCCGTCTCGTCGAGGGCGGCGTCGGCGACCCGCGCGCCCCGGTGCGCCGCGACGAGCGCCCGCAGGTCGGTCCAGCCGTCGTCGATCGGTTCCAGTGCGAAGCGGCGTACGCCCGGCAGGTCGGTGAGCGCGGCGGTGGTGAGCGCGGCGAACTCCGGCACCGTGGCGACCGCCCCGACCCGCGCGTGCGCCAGCAGCCGGGCCAACTCCCCCGCCGTGAGGCGGTAGTTCAGCGGGACGAAGACCGCGCCGAGTTTCGCCAGCGCCAGCGAGAGGATCAGGAACTCGGGGACGTTGTCCGCCACGATCGCCACCCGGCTGTCCCGGCGTACCCCCTCGGCGGTCAGGCCGGCGGCCAGCGCGTTGACGTCGTCGTCGAGTTGCCGGTGGGTCCACCGGCGACCCTCGAAGACCAGCGCGTCGGCGTCGGCGAACCGGCGGGCGTTGCCGGCCAGCATCGCGGCGAGGTTCGCGGTGCTCACCGGGCCGTCTCCGCCTCGCGCAGGGCCTTCTTCAGCACCTTGCCGGAGTCGTTGCGCGGCAGCGTCGTCACGAGCTGCACGTACCGGGGGACCTTGTAGCGGGCCAGTTCGGCCCGGCAGTGCGCGCGCAGTTCCTCGGCGGTGCCGGTCGCGCCGGGGCGCAGGATGACGAACGCCTTGGGCACCTCGTCCCACCGCGGGTCGGGCACCCCGATCACCGCGACCTCGGCGACGTCGGGGTGCCGGGCGAGGACCCGCTCGATCTCGGCGCTGGCGATGTTCTCCCCACCGGACTTGATCAGGTCGGCCCGGCGGTCGACGAACCACAGGTAGCCGTCGGCGTCGATCCGCCCCACGTCGCCGGTGCGGAACCAGCCGTCACGCCGGGTACGCCGGTTGGCCTCGTCGTCGTTCCAGTAACCGGGCGAGACCTTCTCCCCCCGGACGATGATCTCCCCCTCGACGTCCGGGCCGACCGGCCGGAAGTGCTCGTCGACGATCCGGATCTGCACCCCGGGGAACGGCGCACCGAGCGCGCCCAGCTTGCTCTGCTCGTGCGCGGCGTCGAGATAGCAGACCCCGTTGCACAGCTCGGTCATGCCGAAGGTGTCGATCAGGCGGACGTGCGGCAGCCGACGCTTCACCTCCTGCCGCACGCTCGGCGCGACACCGGCGAAGAGCAGGTAGCGCAGCGACCCCAGGTCCGGCGGGTCGTCCAGGTCGAGCAGCCCGAACAGGATCTGGGCGGCCAGCACCAGGCCGGTGATCCGTTCCTCGGCGGCGATCCGGGCGATGTCGGTCGGCTTGAACGTCGGGGTGAGCACCATCGTCGCGCCGGCCACGAAGGTGGCCAGCCCCGGCGCCTCCAGCCCGCTGACGTGGAACAGCGGGGCGGAGACGAGGATCCGGTCGGCGGCGGTCAACTCCAGTTCGAGGACCTGCGCGAAGTGGTTGGCGGTGAGGTTCCCGCAGGTGTGCACCACCCCCTTGGGGCGGGCGGTGGTGCCCGAGGTGTAGAGCAGCCGGTGCACGTCGGCGGGGCTCTTGTCGGCGTCGGCGACCCGGACACCGGGTGGCTGACCGGCCAGCAGGTCGGCCAGCCGCCGGGCGTCACCGACGACGAGTTTCCCGTTGGCGACCAGGGTCCGCAAGCCGGTGCCGGCCGCCAGCCGGTCCACGTCGGCGGCGAAGTCGTCGTCGTAGAGCAGGCCGGTGACGCCGGCCTGGTCGAGGACGTACGCCTGCTCGTTGACGTGCAGCCGCCAGTTCAGCGGCACCGAGATCGCGCCGAGCCGGCTCAGCGCCAACAACTCGATGACGTAGGTGGCCGTGTTGCGCCCCAGCACCCCGACCAGGTCGCCGTCGGCGATGCCGGCGTCGCGCAGGGCCGCGGCGTGCCGGTCGACGTCGGCGTCGAGTTCCGCGTACGTCCAGCGGGCGGACCCGTCGACCAGGGCCTCGGCGTCGGCGCGGCGCAACGCCTGGCGGCGCAGCGTCTCGGTGAAGTTGCTGCCGGCCATCAGTCGACGCTCCCCCGCCGCCGGGCCAGGATCTCCTCCCGGGACGGCAACGACACGAACTCCAGCAGGTTGCCGTCGAGGTCCCGGGCGGCGAAGGCGGTGATGTACCCGTAGTTGTCCAGCAGCACCCGGTTCGGCGCGGACAGGCACTCCGCGCCCAGGTCGGTCAGCCGCCGGTGCAGCGCGTCCAACTCGTCCAGGGGCACCTCGAAGCTGAGCAGGAAGGTGCCCAGTTCCAGGTGACCGGCGGTGGCGGTGCGGGTCTTGACGCCGTTCCACTCGATGAGTTCGAGCTGGCCGACCCGGCTGGGGCCCTGGAGGTACTGGACCCGGCCGGTGGTGCCGGCGGGCAACCCCAGCGACACCTCGATCCCCGGCCCGCCGACGTCGGTACGCAGCGTCCGGCGGTAACCCAGGGCCCGCTCGTAGAAGTCCGCGGCGCGGTCGACGTCCGAGACGGTCATGGCCACGTGGTGCACTTCGCTGACCGGCATGATGCCTGCCTTCCGATGGGGTTCGCGCGGTTCAGGCGGACGGTCCGGACGGCCCGCCGAGGACCCGTTGGATCAGGGTGACCTCGTCGGCGCCGCTGTCCGGCACGATGAAGTCGTCGAGTCGGCAGATCTCGTCGACCGCGTCGAGGATGTCGTCGGGCGAGGCCGGCGCGGTCCCGCCGTACCAGCCGGGGGTGACGCCCAGGAAGATCCGCCCGACCCGGCCGCCGCCGACGGTGAGGATGTGCCGGTTGAGCTGGCACTGCTCCGAGGCGAGGAAGGTCGCCACCGCGGCCACGTGCTGCGGGTCGAACCGGTCGGTCAACTCGCCCAGGAGGTTCTCGGTCATCCGGGTCGCCGCCGTGGGCGCGATCGCGTTGACCAGGATGCCCCGTCGGGCGCCCTCCAGCGCGAGCACGTTCATCAACCCGATCAGGCCGGTCTTGGCGGCACCGTAGTTGGCCTGGCCGAAGTTGCCGAACAGGCCGGACGACGAACTGGTCAGCACGATCCGGCCGTACCCCTGGGCGACCAGGTGCGGCCAGGCAGGGCGCAGGACGTGGAACGCGCCGGCCAGGTGCACGTCGAGCACCGCGCGGACGTCCTCGTCGGTCATCTTGGCCAGCGTCCGGTCCCGCAGGATGCCGGCGTTGTGGATCACGGCGTCGAGCCGGCCGTAGGCGTCGATCGCCCGGCCGACCAGGTCGGCGCCCCCGGCGGCGGTGGCCACCGAGTCGGTCGAGGCGACGGCGGTGCCGCCGGCCGCGCGGATCTCCGCCACCACCTGATCGGCCGCGCCGGAGGAGCCCGAGCCGTCGACCGTCCCGCCGAGGTCGTTGACGACCACCGACGCGCCGTGCGCGGCGAGGGTCAGGGCGTGCGCCCGACCGATGCCGTTGCCCGCCCCGGTGACGACGACGACCCGGCCGTCGAGGGTGACCCGGGCGCTCATCGCTCGTTCCCCAGGACCGCCACGAACGCGACGCAGGAGCCCGGTTGCCCACCGAGGTTCTGGGCCACCGCCAACCGGGCGTCGGGCACCTGCCGCTCACCGGCCTCCCCGCGCAGTTGGGTGAAGCACTCGAACATCATCCGCAGCCCGGTCGCGCCGATCGGGTGGCCGAACGACTTGAGCCCGCCGTCGGTGTTGACAGGCAGCGCCCCGTCGGGGTCGTAGCGGCCGTCGAGGATGTCCCGCCAGGCCTTGCCGCGGGCGGAGAAACCGAGATCCTCCATCAGCACCACCTCCGTCGGGGTGAAACAGTCGTGCACCTCGGCCAGCGAGATCTGGGTCGCCGGGTCGGTCACCCCGGCCTGCGCGTACGCCTCGCGGGCGGCGGTGACCACCTCGGGGAAGGTGGTGAAGTCGTAGCCGTCGGCGGCCAGCCCGGACCCGGAGCCGGCGACGAAGCTCATCCCGCGCAGGTAGACCGGATTGTCGGTGTACCTGTGGGCGTCCTCGGCCCGGACCAGGATCGCCGCCGCCGCGCCGTCGGAGACGCCCGAGCAGTCCATGACGCCGAGCTGACCGGCGATCCGGGGGGACCGTTCCACCGTCTCGGCGGAGACGGCCCTGCGGAACTG
Source organism: Micromonospora sp. DSM 43699 (assembly GCF_055517075.1). NCBI lineage: Bacteria > Bacillati > Actinomycetota > Actinomycetes > Micromonosporales > Micromonosporaceae > Micromonospora > Micromonospora sp. DSM 43699. The sequence goes on along the minus strand of NZ_JBTMMT010000019.1, from coordinate 87,871 downwards.
GGCGCGTTCGTTGCGGGCGCCGTTTGCGTGGTTCTTCACCGCGACCCGGGTCATCGCGGCGCGCATCTCCCGCTCGTCGATCCCGTAGGCCGCCTGGTAGGCGGGGGCGAGCAGGGAGAACCCGGCCGGCGCGGTCCAGTCGACGTCGGTGCCGTCGGCGGGTGGGAAGACCGCCGACAGCCCGGAGTACGAGGAGTCCTTGAGCTTCTCCACCCCGGTCGCCATCACCATGTCGTACGCCCCGGAGGCGACCGCGAAGGCCGCGTTGCGCAACGCCTCCGAGCCGGTGGCGCAGTAGTTCTCCACCCGGGTCACCGGCTTGCCGGTCAGCCGCAGCGGTCGGGCCAGGGTCTGCCCGGACAGGCCGGACCCCTGGGTGCCGACCCAGAACGCGTCGACGTCGTCGAGGGTGACGTCGGGCAGCGACCCGACGCACTCCTGCACGGCGTCGACGAGCAGGTCGTCGGCGGAGGAGTTCCAGTGGTCCCGGAACGGGGTGCAGCCCATCGCGACGATCGCGACGTCGTGGGTGGTGCGCCTACTGGCCATCGGCGGTGTCCTTCCCTGGCGCGGCGTCGGCGGGTGCCGGGCGGAGCTTCCAGAAGTAGTTGTGGATCGAGTCGGTGGTCCAGAGCCGGCGGAAGGTGGGGGTCATCGGCATGCCCACCACCACGTCGCCCGGTGCCACGTCGGTGGCGTACGCGCTGAGCCGGCCGCCGCCGTCCACGTCGGCGACGACGATCGCGACGTCCGGTTCCGGCATGGTCGTCAGGTGGTCCCGGGTCACCGAGACCACCCGGGCGGTGCGGTCGCGCAGCGAGACCTTCCCGGTCGCGGCGTCCGACCCGGCGATGCCGCAGGACGCGCAGACCCGACCGGGCGGCGTGGTGACCCGGCCGCAGGCGTCGCACCGGCTGCCCTCCAGCCGGTACTTCCAGCCGGCCCGGCGGTGCATGGGCGGGGCCGCCGGGGCCGGGGCCGCCGGCCGGGCCGGGCCCTGCACGTCGAGCAGCCCACGCCAGCGCAGGTAGCGGCCGTAGCCGAGGCGCTGGCGGGCGGCGAGTTGCGCGCGGACGGAGGGGCCGCCCCGGGCCACGCGTACCCCGTCGCCGACCCGCAGGACGAACGCGTCGGCGCCCTCGGTGGCCGACAGCAGCAGGATGGTCTGGCCGGGTTGCGCCTCGTCGAGCGCCGCCGCGAGCAGCAACCCGGGGTGGGCGGCGCCGGTGAAGCCGGTGGCCCGTTCGATGGTCGCGTCCTGCCCCGTGCCGCCGAGCGCCTTGCGCAGCGCGGTCGCGGCGCGCGGGTTCGACGACGACACGACGACCTGGTCGACGGCGTCGAGGGACGCCTCGGCCAGGGCGCGGCGGACGGTGTCGAGGCCTGCGGCGACGAGGATCTCGGCGGTGAACCGTTCGTCCCAGACCCGGTCGTGCCGTTCTCCGGGCAGCCGCCAGCGGTCCAGCACCTCGGTGGTGTGGCCGGCGCGGGCCAGGAGCACGGCGGCCCGCGCACCGCCGACGAACGCCGCGGCGGCGTCGCCCTGGGCGAGTTCGTCGGGGGCGCCGGGGCGGGTGGTCCGCACGTCGGCCAGGGCCGCCGTGGCGCCGGCTCGGACCACCAGGTCGAGGGCGGACGCGCCGGCCCGGTGGCCGCGCAGGTCGAGCGCGGTGACGCCGGGGTCGAGTCCCAGCGCCTCGTGCGCCACCCCGGCCGAGGTCTTCGCCTCGTACGGCGCGCTGGTGGTGGCCAGCAGCAGGTGCCGTCCGGCCGGGGTGTCGGCGGCGACGTGGCGCAACACCTCGACGGCCATCGTCACGGCGTCCTCGTCGTAGCCGGCGACGCTGCGGGCGGGGCCACCGGTGCGCGGCGGCGTGGTCGGGTCGAGTCTGTTGTCGTCGAGCACGTACGCCGGGAGGTAGGCCGCGTAGGCGTCGATGCCGGGCTGGTCGGGCATGGGGCGCGGGTTCTCCTTCAGCTCCACGAGGGAATGGCGGCGAGCAGGCGTCGGGTGTACTCCTGCTGCGGTTGGTCCAGCACGGTCAGGGCGTCGCCCTGTTCGACGACCCGCCCGCCGCTCATCACCGCGATCCGGTCGCACAGGTCGCTGGCGAGCATCAGGTCGTGGGTGACGAAGAGCAGGCCGATGCCGAGTTCGTCGACCAGGGTGCGGAACAGGTCGACGACCTTGGTCTGGGTGGTGACGTCCAGGGCGGTGGTGCACTCGTCGGCGATCACCAGCGCGGGGCGGGTGACGACGGCGAGCCCGATGGCGACCCGTTGCCGCAGGCCACCGGAGAGCTGGTGGGGGTAGCTGGCCAGCACCCGGGCGGGATCGGAGATCCGCATCTGCGCCAGCACCTCCACCGAGCGCCGTTCGACCTCGGCCCGGGTGATGCCCCGGACGTGCCGGCGCAGCACCTCGGCGAGCTGGGTGCGGACCTTCATCAGCGGGTTCAACGACCGCGACGCGTCCTGGAAGACCATGCCGACGGCGCTGCCCCGGACCCGGTCGGTCCGGTCGACGCCGGGGGCCACCACCTGCTCACCGGCGACCGCGATGCTGCCCCGGTCGACCCGTACGTTGCGGTCGAGCAGGCCGACGACGGCGCGGGCCAGGGTGGTCTTGCCGCTGCCGGACTCGCCGACGACCCCGACGATCTGGCCCCGGCGGATCTCCAGGTCGACGTCGTCGAGCAGGCGCAGCTCGTCGACGGCGAGCCGGGCGGTGATCGACAGCCCGGTGAGCTTCAGCAGTGCGGTCATCGCCGCCTCTTCCGCGGGTCGTGGTGGGTGAGCAGCGCGTCGCCGAGCAGGTTCACCAGCAGCACCAGCCCGGTGATGGCGAGCCCGGGAAAGAAGGCGATCCACCAGGCCTGACTGAGCTCGTCCTGGCCCGACGCCAGCATCGAGCCCCAGCTGTTCATCGGCGGCACCACGCCCAGGCCGAGGAAGCTCAACGCGCTCTCGACCAGGATCGCCGTGCCGACCTGGAGGGTGCCGAGCGCCACGATGGTGCCGGCGAGGTTGGGCAGGACGTGTCGGAAGACGATCCGGGGTTCGGACGCGCCGGCCGCGCGCAGGCCGATGACGAACTGGCGTTCCCGGATCGCCAGGGTCGCCGCCCGGGTGACCCGGGCGCACACCGCCCAGCCGGTGAGCGCCAGCACCAGGAACAGCACCGGCAGCGAGCTGCCCCGGTTGGCGATGATGGCGAGGGCGACCAGGATGAACGGCAGGGCGAGCTGGGCGTCGATGAGGATCGAGATGACCCGGTCGACACCACCCCGGAAGTAGCCGGCCAGCAGGCCGAGCAGTGTGCCGGGCCCGATCGCGACGAGCGCGCCGACCAGGCCGATCACGATGGTCAGCCGACCGGCCGAGACGAACTGGGTGAGCAGGTCCTGGCCGAGCTTGTCGGTGCCGAGGGGGTGCGCCCAGCTGCCGCCGGCGAGGAACGCGGGTGGCCGGCGGGTCGCGGCGAGGTCCTGACCGCCCTCCGGCAGCAGCCCCGTCAGCGGCAGCACGAACACCCCGACGGCGGCCACCGCCAGCGGCAGGGCCAGCCAGAAGACCGAGGTACGCCCGCGCCGGCCGGCCCGGCGGGGCGGCGGCACGGTGCCCGCGACGGGGTCCAGTTCGAGTTGGCTCATGGTCACCTCACCCTCGGGTCGACGATCGAGTGCAGGACGTCGACGAGCAGGTTCAGCACGACGAAGACCAGCGCCCCGAACACGACGATCGCCTGCACCAACGGGAAGTCCCGGAACTGGATGGCCTGCAACGCGAGCTGCCCGAGCCCCGGCCAGGAGTAGACGTACTCGACGGCGACCGCCCCGGAGAGCAGGATGCCGGTCTGGAGCACGACGATCGTCAGGATCGGCATCATCGCGTTGGTGAAGGCGTGCCGCCACACCACCCGGTGGGTGCTGATCCCCCGGGCGCGGGCGGAGTCGATGTACGGCTCGGCCAGCGCGTCGCTCATCGACGCCCGGGTGAGCCGGGCGATGTGCGCCATCGGGTAGACCGACATGGTGAGCGCGGGCAGGACCAGGTGCTTCGGGCTGCCGGACTGCCCGGCGGGCAGCCAGCCGAGTTGTACGGCGAACAGCACCACGAGCATCATCCCGAACCAGAAGACCGGCACCGACTGGCCGAGCAGGGCGACGGTGGAGGCGCCCCGGTCCCACCAGGTGCCCTCCCGGGTCGCCGCGAGCACCCCGAGCGGGATGCCGACCAGTAGGGCGAGGGCCATCCCGGCGCCGACCAGTTGCAGGGTGAACGGCAGCCGGTCGGCGATCATCGCGGTGTTCGACTGGTAGAACTGCAACGACTGGCCGAGGTCGCCGGTGAGCACGCCCTTGAGGTAGTCGAGGTACTGCACGGCGACGGGCAGGTCCAGGCCGAGCTGGTGGCGCAGCGCCTCGCGTTGCTCGGGCGGGGCCATCGGGCCGAGGATGGTGGCGGTCGGGTCACCGGAGAGGCGGCCGAGCAGGAACGCCAGGCTGAGCGCGATGAGCAGCGAGGCGAACAGCGACGCGAGCCGGCCGCCGACGCGGCGTACGGTGCTGGCCTTCATCGGCGGGACCTCCAGCGCGCGCCGGGCATCGCGGCGAGCAGTTCGCGGGTGTAGTCGTTCTCGGGGGCGCCGAAGACCCGGTCGCAGGGCCCTGCCTCGACGACCCGGCCCCGGTGCATCACGTGCACGACGTCGCAGAGCGAACGGACCACGGCCAGGTCGTGGCTGATCATCAGCAGCGCCGCGCCGGTGGTGGTCCGGATCTCCCGCAGCAGGGCCAGCACGTCGGCCTGGACGGAGACGTCGAGGCCGGAGGTCGGTTCGTCGGCGACGATGAGACGCGGTCGCATGAGCAGCGCGCGGGCGATGCAGACCCGCTGTGCCTGGCCCCCGGAGAGCTGGTGGGGGTAGCGGTCGAGCAGGTCCGGGGCGAGCCGGACCCGGCCGAGCAGGTCGGCGTCGTCGATCCAGGAGGTCCGCTCGGGTTGCAGGGCGCGTAGTTCCCGCAGCCCGGACCGGACCGACTGGCGGGGGTCGAGCGAGCCGTGCGGGTCCTGGAAGACCACCTGCACCTCGGGGCGCAGCCGCCGCAGCCGGGTGCGGCTGATCGCCGAGAGCGAGTGGCCGAGCAGCCGGACGTCGCCCCGGCCGCGCGGGCCCAGCCCGGTCGCCGCCATCGCGAGCGTGGTCTTGCCGGAACCGGACTCGCCGACGACGGCGACGCTCTCGCCTGCCGCGATGCGCAGCGACACCTGGTCGACCGCCCGGAAGAGCGCGCCGGTGCCGCCGTCGCGGTGCTCGACGACGAGGTCGTCGACCTCCAGCACGGGGAGGTCCGACGCCGGGGTGCGGGGCTGCCGGGCGTGTGGGGTGGGTGCGCGGGGGGGGGGGGGTGCGGGGGGTGGCCGCCCGCCACCCCCGTCTCCACTACCTCGGACATCGTCAGCGGGTCGTCTTCGTGAAGTCCACGGTGTTCAGCGGGCCGAACACCACGCCGGAGACGCCGGGTCCGTTCGCGTAGTTGAACACCTGCCGGTACAGCGGCACGTAGCAGTGCTTCTGGACCACGCCGATCGTGTTGAGCTGCTCGTAGATCGGGGTGGCCTGCTGGACGTCGTCCTGCTCCAGGGCCTGCTGGGCGAGGGTGTCGATCTGCGGGTCGGGGCAGTTGCCGGTGATCGACTTCGTCTTCATGAAGCCGCTGACGAAGTAGTCCGGCACGGCGACGTTCGGCACCCCGGCGAAGATCGAGATGCCGGGCACCTGGCGGCCGATGATCCGCTTGACCAGCGTGCCGTAGTCCAGCGGCACGTAGCTGACCTTGAAGCCGGCCTTCTCCAGGCTGCCACCGACGGCCTGGGAGACCTCTTCGATGTTGGTGTACTGGGCCGCCGGGTAGGTGATCTGCACGGTCGGGCTCGCCCCGCCGACCAGTTCCTTGGCCTTGGCGACGTCGGCGGTCACGCTCTGCGTCGGCTGCTGGCCGGGCTTGACGTTGAGCAGGCCGGCGTCGGCCACCGCCTGGCCGTCGAAGATTCCCTTGACGATGGCGTCGCGGTCGATGGCCAGGGCCGCCGCCTCGCGCAGCTTGGGGTCGTCGAACGGCGCCTTGGTGGAGTCGAGGAAGGCGATGATCTTGATAGCCGTCTCGGTGCTCACCACGTTGACGCCTGCGGACTTGGCCGCGCTCGCCTGTGCCGGCGGCAGGTCGAAGGAGACGTCCACGCTCTTGCTCTGGATCAGCGCGAGCCGCTGGGCGGCCTCGTTGGCCCAGGTGAAGGTGACACCGGTGTTGGTCGCCTTGGTCCCCCAGTAGTCGGGGTTGCGCTTGACCGAGATGTCCCGGCCGGCGTTCCCGCCCGCCCAGACGTACGGGCCGGTGCCGACGGGTGCGGCGGCGAAGCCTTCCGAGCCCTTCTCCTGGTAGTACTTCGGCGGCACCAGGTAGACGGTGGTGAGCAGGTCGGGGATGTCGTACTGCGGGGTCTTGGTCTTCACCACGACGGTGGTGGCGTCGGGCGCCTCGATGGCGGTGACGTTGCCGAAGTACGACTTGAGCTGCGAGGCCGCGCTGTCGCGGGTGAGGGTGATGGTGTTGGCCACCGCCGCCGCGTCCGCCTTCTCGCCGTTGCTGAAGCTGATGTCGGGACGGACCTTGAACGTCCAGGTCGTCGCGTCGGTGCGGGTCCAGCCGGTGACCAGGCCGGTGTCGGCCGGGGCGAGGTCGCTACCGGTGTTGATCAGGGGTTCGAGCATCGTCGCCCAGACGATCTGGGCGGAACGCGCCCCGACGATCGGGTCGAGGGTGGCCGGCTGAGCGGCGAGCAGCGCCCGGATGGGGGCGGTGTCGGACGAGCCGGTGCTGTCGGAGTCGGAGCCGCCGCAGGCGGTGAGGCCGGCGCTCGCGACGGTCAGGGCGGCGACCAGTGCCAAGGAGCGCCGGGAGCGCAGGGATTTCATGATCATCATGGTGTCCTTCACGGCGATGGACCCGTCATGTCTCCGCGTGAGGCAGCGGTGACGTTCGCCACAAAGTACCGACCAGCCGGTATCAAGTCAACGGGTCGACCGGGTATCCCGCTCGTGACATTCGCGTGACAAAGGCCGGCCGACCAGCGACGTTGTATTCATACCGACCGGTATGTATGATGCTGCCGTGACCATCACCCTCACTCATGGGCACGACGGCCGCCTCGCCCGGGTCCGCTACGACAACGCGGCACGCGGCAACTGCTTCGACAGCGCCGCGCTGCACCACCTCGTCGACACCCTGGAGACCGCCGCAGCCGACGACAGGTGTGCGGTCGTCCGCCTCGACCTGGCAGGGAAGCACTTCTGTGCCGGCTGGGACACCTCCTCCTTCGCCGCGCTGGCCGACGCCACCCGGGAGGCGGTCGCGGCCGACCTGCGGGCCAGCGACGCGGCGCTGCACCGGATCAGACGGCTGCCCGTGCCCGTCGTCGCCGGCGTCCGGGGGCGGATCATCGGGTTCGGCGTCGGTCTGCTCAGCGCCGTGCACCTGCCGGTCGCCGCCACAGACGCCCGGCTGTCCCTCCCGGAGGCGCGGTACGGCTTCGCCCCCGCCGGTGTCGGCCACACGATCGCCCGGTCGGTGCCCCGGCAGCAGGCCTACCACCTGCTGACCGGCGCGGCGACCGCGACCGCCGAACAACTCCTCGGCTGGGGCCTGGTCGTCCGGGTGGTCGCCGACGACGACCTGGACCGGGCGGTGGACGACCTCGTCGACACCCTGCTGGCCGTGCCGGGTGCCACCCTGCGGGCGGTGGTCGAGGTGGTCGAATCGAGCCTGGCCACCGGCACCGCCGACCAGGCGTACGACATCTCGGCGCGCACGGTCGTCGCGGGCCGCACCACCCGGGGAGCAGGCGGATGAGCCCCCGCTTCAAGCCCGGCGAGGCGGTCTGGGTGGAGCTGTGCACCCCCGACCCGCAGCGGGCCGAGGCCTTCTACGGCGCGCTGCTCGGGTGGACGGTCCGCGCCGAACGGCTGGGTGCCACCACCTACCGGATGTGCAGCATCGACGGGCGGGACGTCGCCGGGATCTCCGACGCCACGACCCTGCACGGCGGCCGGCCCCGCGGTTGGCTCGCCTACTTCGCCGTCGACGACGTCGCCGCCTCCGCGCGGCAGGCGGTGGCGCTCGGCGGCGAACTGGTCACGCCACCGCGCTACCTGCCGGCGGCCGGCACCGGTGCGGCGGTCGTCGACCCCTTCGGCGCCGCCTTCGGCCTCTACCAGGGTGAGTCGCGCGTCGGCGTCCAGGCGGTCAACTCGGTGGGCGCGCTGTGCTGGAACGAGCTGGACACCGGCGAGCCCGCCGAGTCGGTGGCCTACTACCGCGCCCTGTTCGGCTACACCACCGCCCAGCGCGACGACTCACCGACCACCCGGCCCTACACCGTCCTGATGCTCGGGGACGTCCCCGTCGCCGGGGTCCTCGCCCTCGACAACGCCTGGCCGAACCTCATCCCGTCGAAGTGGATCACCTACTTCGCCGTCGCGTCCCTCGACGAGGCGCTGGCCCGGGTGACCGCCCTCGGCGGGCTGCCGACCGTCGGGCCGGTCGACAGCCCGCACGGACGCCTGCACCTGGTGAAGGACCCGGACGGTCACACCCTCTGCCTCATCCAGCTCGAAGACGGGCTCCGTCCCGACCACGACTCCTGCGACCCGGCGGTGAACCGATGATGGCCGAGCCCCTGTTCGACTCCGCCGAGTTCCGCCAGGTGTGCGGACACTTCCCCACCGGCGTGACGGCGGTGACTGCGGTGACCGCCGACGGCGTCGTCGCCGCGTTGACCGTGAACTCGTTCACCTCGGTCTCGCTGGAACCGGCGAAGGTGCTCTTCTGCGTCACCAGCTTCTCGTCGAGCTTCCCGGTCCTGCTGGCGTCCGACCGGATCGCGATCCACATCCTCAGTCAGGACCAGCAGGACGTGGCCCGCAGGTTCGCCACCTCCGGCCTGTCCGGGGCCGAACGGCTCGCCGGGGTGTCCTGGGTACCCGGCACGGACGGCGTACCGCTGCTGCCGGACACCCCGGCTATCCTCACCGGGCGGCGCGACGAGGTGGTCACCAGCGGGGACCACGTGATCATCCTGCTCGACGTCGACCAGGTGCACCTGAAGCCGACGGACGTGCCGGCGCTGTCGTTCTACCGCGGGCGGTTCGTCACGCCGTCCCGGACGGCGACCGAGTGAGCGCCGGCAACCGGTCTCAGGCGTCGTAGTAGCGGAACAGGATCTCCGCCACGTAGCAGGGCTGCGACGCCTCGGCGAACTCCACCACCACCGACGCCTTGGCCTGCACCCCGCCGGCCGAGCCCTCCCCCGCCGGGGCGATCGGTGTCGCCGAGACGAGGGTCGCGGTGGCCTGGATCGCGGTGCCCGGCGGCAACGGTCTGATGAACCGGACCCGGTCGAGGCCGTAGTTGACCCCCATCGAGAAGGTCCGCACCTCGAGGATGTCGGCGAGCAGCCGGGGGACGAGCGCCAGGGTCAGGAACCCGTGCACGACGGTGCTGCCGAACGGCCCGGACCGGGCCCGCTCGACGTCGACGTGGATCCACTGGTGGTCCCCGGTGACGTCGGCGAACTGGTCGACCTGCTGCTGGGTCACCACCTGCGGCGCGCTGACGCCCAGTTCCGCGCCGACCAGTTCCAGCAGGTCGCTCGGGGTGTCGACGGTGGTTCGTCTCATGGCGCGCATCGGTGGGACTCCGTTTCCGGTGGTAGGTCCACGGCGGCCGCCTGGCCGGCGAGGTGCGTGGTGAGGGTCGCCCACTCCCGGTCCCAGGCGGCGTCGGTGACCACCGGACGGGCGAGGTCCAGCATCCGCCGGACCGCCGACTGGTCGAGGGCCGCGATCGCCTCGGTCAGCGCGTCGACGTGCGGGACGAGGTGATGGTCGGGCACCGCCGCGCTGACCAGTCCCCGACCTGCGGACTCCTCGGCCGACCAGGTCTCGCCGGTGATCAGCAGGCGGCGGGCGAGCGCCGGGCCGACGGCGAGCGGCAGCAGGGCACTGGACCCCCAGCCGGGTACCTGGCCGACGGCGAGGTGCCGGTCGCCGATCCGGGCGCTGTCGGCGGCGACGGCGAGGTCACAGCCGAGCAGCAGTTCGAGGCCGCCACCGAAGGCCGCCCCGTTGACCGCGGCGACGGTGGGCACCGGGGCCGCCCGGATGCCGCGTACCAGGCGGCGGCCCCGGTCGAGGAAGGTCAGCAGCGCGGGCAGGTCCCCGAGCAGGGCGGTGGCCTCGGCGAGGTCGGCCCCGGCGCAGAAGCTCCGGCCGGTCCCGGTGAGCACGAGCACCCGGACGTCCGGGTCGGCCGCGCCGGCGAGCCACCGTTCGAGCCCGGCCAGCACCGTGCTGTCGCAGGCGTTGCCGGCACCGGGACGGTCGATCCGCGCCCAGAGGGCGGCCCCCCGCCGGGTCAGCACCACGGAGGTCACGTGAGGCTCACGCAGAGCTTGCCGAACCCGGTGCCGGCGAGCATCCGGCCGGCCTGGACGCGGATGTCGGCGAGGTCGACGACGCTGTCGACGGTGGGCCGGACCCGGTGGGTGTCGACGAACCCGACAAGCGCCACGAACTCGTCCAGGGTGCCCATGGTCGCGCCGTGCACGCTGATCTCCCGGGCGAACAGGCGCGGCAGGTCCAACTCGGCGGTGAAACCACTCGTGCCACCGCACACCACGATGGTCCCGCCGGCCCGGGTCGAGCGGGTCGAGTGGGCGAAGGTGGCCGGGCCGACGGTCTCGACGACGATGTCGGCGAGTTCCGGCGTCCGCGCGCCGCTGTCCAGGGCGACGGCCGCGCCGAGGGCCAGCGCCCGCTCCCGCTTGGCCGGGGATCGGGAGGTGACGATCACGGTGGCACCGGCGGCCACCGCGAGGCCGATCGCGGCGGTCGCGACCCCGCCGCCCGCGCCCTGCACCAGTACCACCCGCCCGGGGGCGACCGCCGCCCTGGTGAACAGCATGCGGTACGCGGTGAGCCAGGCCGTCGGGAGGCTGGCCGCCTCGGCCCAGCTCAGCCCGGCCGGTTTGGGGACGAGGTGCGCCGCCGGCACCACGATCCGTTCGGCGAGGACCCCGTGCCCGGCATCGGGGAGCAGCCGCGCGTGGCGGACGGTCCGGCCGTTCGGCGCGGTGGGCAGCACGGGGTAGACGATCACCTCCCGGTCCCCGGCGACGCCGGCCGCGTCGCTGCCGATGACCCGGTGCCCGGCGGGCGGCGTGGTGCCGATGCCACGCAGCGTCCAGATGTCGTGCATGTTGAGCGCGCCGGCCCGGACCTCGACCTCCACCCAGCCCGCAGGCGCCACCGGGGCGGCGAGGTCGCCGACCCGCAGCGCGTCGACCGGGTCGTCGGCGCAGGGCGTCAGGACGTGGGCGGCTCTCATCACGCCGCCGATCCGGCCCGCTCGGTGGGCCCGTTCCAACTCGCCACGTCGGCGAGGTCGGCCCGGGCGGCGGGGCGGAAGTCGAGCCCCCGGGTGTAGGCGACCGGGGCGAGGGTGACGGGTCGCCAGTCGTCGGGCAGGCCGAGCACCTCGCGTACCCGGGTGGCCCGGTGCTGTCGCGCCTGGGCCTGCGGGTCGGCGCGGACACTCGGCGACAACCGGGCGGTGGTCGCCGCCTCGCCGCCGGCCAGAGGCTGCGCGACGGTGGCGTCCCAGATCTCGGTGTACAGCTGGGACAGTTGCCGTTTGAGCGTCGGGTCGTCGACCGCGACGATCCGCCAGTCCTCCAGGTTGGAGCCCATCGGCGCCTGCTGCGCGAGGCGCAGGCACTCCTCGATGACGGCCCGGCCGACGGGTCGGTCGAGGTCCATCCGGCGGCGCACCGCACGGGTGGTGGTCAGCACCTCGTCGATGTCGGTGATCACCTTGCTGCTCATCCGTGGTCCTCTCCGGTGAGGCGGTCGACGGGCTTGTCCCGGTAGGGCAACGGCGTCCCCCACCGGTCGAGATAGCTGACGCTGTCGACGGGCCGGCGGGCCGCGACCCTGAAGTCGGTGCCGACTGTGTACGCGACCGGCAGCATGGTGATCTGCACCGCGTCGTCGGGGATGCCGAGCAGCACGGCGACGGACGCCGCGTGGTGCAGGTGCAGGGTGGTGATCACCGTGCCGAGCCCCCGGGCCCGCAACGCCAGGTTGAACTGCCAGATCGCCGGATAGAGCGACCCGTAGAGGGCGGAGTTGGTGCCGGGGCCACCGGTGGCCGGGTCGGGCCGGGTCGCGCAGGGGATGACGAGGTACGGGGCCCGGCCGATGTTCCGCGCGAGGTGTTCGGCACCGGCGAGGATGCGTGCGGTCCGGGCACTGACCGTGCCGTCGGCGTCGACACCGCCGAGGCGGCCCCGGACGAGGTCGCTGTCCGCGCCCGCCGCGCTGTGCAGCGGCTGGTGCACGTACTTCTGGTAGGCGGCGTGGTAGAGCTTCGCCAACTCGGCCTTGAGGGTCGGGTCGCCGACGACGAGCCAGCGCCAGTCCTCCGCGCCGCCGCCGGTGGGGGCCTGCACCGCGAGTTGCAGGCACTCGCCGATCAGGCCGATCGGCACCGGGCGGTCGTAGTCGAGGCGCAGCCGGACCGACCGGGTGGTGGTCAGCACGTGGTTGAGGTCGGTGAAGGGCAGGGTCATCGACCGACCTCCGCGTCGTGGCCCATCAGGTCGGCGACGTGCAGGGTGTCGCAGTACTCGCGGACCCCGGCGATGCCCCCGGGCTGGACGTCGACGACCCAGAGATAGCGGTTCTGGTAGCGGGAGCCGTCCCCGAGGGTGGCTTCGCCCCGGGCCTCGACGGCGACCAGGGTGTCGTCGACGACCCACCGCTCGGCGGTCACCTCGACGGCGGCCGACCGGTACGCCCCGCCGGCCAGCCGCGCCCGCATCGCGGCGAGTTTGCCGGTCATCGCGACCCGGCCGTGCAACGGGCCGGCGTCGAGGTCGCCCCACCGGTGCTGCCGGCCGAGGTCGCGGCGGCGGCCGGAGTCGGTCCACCAGGTGGCGTCGGCGGTGAACAGCGCGCCGAACGCGTCGAGGTCGCCCCGAGCCAGGGCCGGCCACGGGGCCAGCGCCGTCGCCAACGCCGCGGGCAACGGGAAGCGCCCGCTGCCGTGCGGAGCGAGGACCGGGTCGCCACCGCGTCGGTCCGGGCCGGTGTCCACCCACCAGGTCGCGTCCCCGGCGCACAGCCGGGCCAGGCCCCGAGGCTGCCCCGGTCGAGCGCGGAGATGAAGTCCATGCCTGCCCGGACCGCGCGGGTCATCCGGCCTCCTACATTCCGACTGGTGGGTATCTAACACCTCCGGATCGGACAACTCAAGGGATGCCTTTCATACCGACCGGCTGGTATTATCTCCGGCAGGCATTTCGACGAGGGGGTTTGCGGTGTTCGAGGCGTACCAGTTGCCCGAGGAGCACGCGGCGGTCCGGGAGGCCGTCCGGGCGCTGTGCGACGACAAGGTCGCGCCGCACGCCGCCACCGCCGACGAGACCGGCGAGTTCCCCCGGGCCGGCTACGACGCCCTGCGGGCCGCCGATTTCCACGCCCCGCACATCCCCGTCGAGTACGGCGGCGCGGGGGCGGACGCCCTGGCCACCGCGATCGTGATCGAGGAGGTGGCCCGCGCCTGCGCCTCGTCCGCCCTCATCCCGGCCGGCAACAAGCTCGGCACGATGCCGCTGCTGCTGGCGGGGTCGGAAGAACTCCGGCGTCGCTACCTGCCGCCGGTCGCCTCGGGTGAGGGGATGTTCTCGTACTGCCTGTCGGAGCCGGAGGCGGGCAGTGACGCGGCGTCGATGAGCACCCGGGCGGTGCGTAACGGTGATCACTGGGTGCTCAACGGGGTGAAGCGGTGGATCACCAACGCCGGTGTCTCGGAGTTCTACACGGTGTTCGCGGTGACCGACCCGGCCGCCCGGTCCCGGGGGATCTCGGCGTTCGTGGTGGAGAAGTCCGACCCGGGGGTCAGCTTCGGCACGCCGGAGAAGAAGCTCGGTATCAAGGGCTCCCCGACCCGGGAGGTCTACCTCGACAACGTGCGGATTCCGGCCGACCGGATCATCGGTGAGCCGGGGACCGGGTTCGGCACCGCGATGCGGACCCTGGACCACACCCGGGTGACGATCGCCGCCCAGGCCGTCGGGATCGCCCAGGGCGCACTCGACTACGCCAAGGGTTACGTGCGGGAGCGTAAGCAGTTCGGCAAGGCGGTCGCGGAGTTCCAGGGCGTGCAGTTCATGCTCGCCGACATGGGCATGAAGCTGGAGGCGGCCCGGCAGTTGACGTATGCGGCGGCGGGGAAGTCCGAGCGCGGCGACGCCGACCTGACGTACTTCGGTGCGGCGGCCAAGTGTTTCGCGTCGGACGCGGCGATGGAGATCACCACCGACGCGGTGCAGTTACTGGGCGGGTACGGCTACACCCGCGACTACCCCGTCGAACGCATGATGCGCGACGCCAAGATCACCCAGATCTACGAAGGCACCAACCAGGTCCAACGCATCGTCATGGCCCGCCAGTTGCTCGCCGACTGACGATCGGCTGACGGTCACCCGGCGGACGATCCATCCGCCTGACGGCGGCGTTGCGGGCCGGCGCCCCGTCCGGGCCAGGTCACCGAGCGCCCGTCCCCGACCGCCCACGGGCATGCCGACGCCACCGGATCAGCCACCGGGCCGGGCGGTCAGGCGGACAGGCCCTCCAGCACCATCGCGCTGAACTGGCGGGCCACCTCGTCGACGCTGAGCGGACCACCCACGTTGAGCCACTGGTAGGCCCAGGCGCACATGCCGACCAGCCCGAAGGTGGCGATCCGCGGGTCGACGTCCGCGCGGAACACACCCCGGGTGACGCCGTCGGCGATCATCCCGGCGAAGGCCGCCTCCACCAGCCCACGCTTGCGGGTCACCTCGGCGAACAGGTCACCGGTGAGATAGCGCCGCTCCTGGTAGAAGATCGTCACGTGGGCCCGGTACTCGGCCACGCTGGTGAGGCTGAACCGGATCAGCTCCCGCACCCGGACGGTCGGGTCGTCACTGTCCGCCTCGATCTTCTGGATCGCGGCGAGCTGCGCCTCCAGGTACTCCTCCTGGATGTGCCGCAGCAGGTCGTCCTTGCTGGCGAAGTGGTGGTAGAAGGCACCCTTGGTGAGCTGTGCCTGGTCGGCGATCTCCTGCACCGAGGTACGGTCGAAGCCACGCTGCTCGATCAGCCCCAGCGCACTCGTGATCAACGAGTTGCGGGTGTTCTCCGGGTCGTACCCGTCCGGCCAGCGTTGCCGGCGTCGGGTCGACTCCGGGCGAGACGTCGCACGCGCCATTGGTGGCCTCCTGTCCCGTGTACAGCCACACAATGCTACCGTCCGGTCGGAAGGAACCGAAGAGAGCCACCCCGGTCAATCCGCCCGAGAAGTTTCGCGCACGATCCACCCCCCGGGAAGACCCCCGCAGATGCCAATGGGTCCCACGGGCCGCCAGGGGAGGACCGGTGGTACGGGCCGGACTCAGCGCCCGGTGTTGTTGCCCGGCCGGCCGCGACCGGCCCCCGCAGCCCGGTGGCCGACGCGCGGCGCGCGTACCACCGGGGAGGCTCCCGATCCGGGGCGAAACTCCCGGGCCGCACCGGCCACCATCTCGTCGGGGTCGTCGGCGAGCACCTGCCGCAGGTGCGGCGGAACGACCTCCGACGTCGCCACGGCCATCCGCACCTGCACCGACCGGTCGTCGACCAGAAGGCGCAGATCCGCCTCGTCCAGCGCGACGGCGAGCACCAGCGCGGCGCGGACGTCCGGCACCGGGTCCTGGGCGAGCGCGCTGCGGTGGGCGGCGGTGGTGCGCGGATTGCGGGCCAGCCCCTTGCGCACCCGTGCCGTCCGGTCGGCCAGCAACGCGGTGATCACCTCGGGGTCGTGGGTGTGGATGGCGAGCCGTTCCCGCACCTCGGGTGAGACGTCGGCGACCAGCCGGGCGGCCAACTCGGGCTCCAGGTCCCGCGACTCGGCGAGCAGACCACGAAGCTCCTTGTCCGCGGTCTGCGCCATCACCCGCCGTACCGATTCGTCGCAGGCCGGGTTGCCGGCGACCGCCCAGCGGACCCAACGGTCGGCGTCCTTGACCAGGCGCAGCAGGTTGGCGATCGAGGTCGAGGGGTTCTTCGCCACCGCCTCCCGGACGTGCCGGTCACCGTCACGGGCCAGCGGTCGCAGCGCCTGTGCCGGCGCGTCTGGACGGCTGGCGACCGCCTTGCGGACCACCGCCGACGGGTCGGCGGCCAGGTCGATGAGCGCCAGGTGGGTGGTGCCGGGATCCTGCGCGATGGCGAGTCGGGCGTCGACCCCGCCATCCGTCGCACCCTGCGCCGCGGCACCCGACCCACTGTGACGGTCGGTCCCACCGACGTCCTGCTGCTTGCCCATGGGCGTCATCATGTCACGGGCCGGGTGGGACGCTGCGGGCCCGACCGGCGCTGCGCGGGGCGGTGGAACGATCTGGTGAGGTGACCGCCGAACAGCCTGCCGACGACCTCCGTCCACCCCGGGCCCAGGTCCTGTCGAGATGGACTGCTGGCGACGGTTCGCCGACACCGACCCGGATCCGCCCCCGCACCTGCTGCCGAACCCCTGGCCCCGCCCGCAGGCCAGGGAGACCTTCCTGGCCGGGCTGACCACGTCCACGGCCCACCAGCCGGGCAACACATTGACACTTATCGTTGCCTCGGTGATAGTGACCGCACACCGCCGACCGCCTGCGGGACTGCGGCCGGGTGGTCGACGCGTCCCCGCCGACCCGACCCATGGCCGGCGCCGACCTCCCCGGTCGGGGCCCGGCCGCACAGTCGCCACCGCCGCCGCAGGGGGTGCCATCGCCGACGTCCGCTGGAGGATGCATGACAAGGAGATCGAAGATCTACGCGGGCCTGGTGGCCGCCATCGTGCCGGCGGCCTCCGTGCTCATGGTGCTCGGCGCGACACCGGCCGACGCCGCGGTCGGCGGCTCGGGCCCATATCCGGCCGACTACGAGACCTCGACCAGCCTGCCCAACCACACCATCTTCCGGCCCCAGACCCTGCCGTCGGAACGCCTGCCCATCCTGGTGTGGGGCAACGGTGGCTGCTCGGCCAACGGCCTGTCGCAGGGCAACTTCCTCCGCGAGATCGCCTCCCACGGCTTCCTGGCCATCGCCAACGGCGGGCCGAACGCCTCCGGCTCCACCAACTCGCAGATGCTCACCCAGTCCATCGACTGGGCGGTCGCGGAGAACTCCCGCCAGGGCAGCAAGTACTACAACCGGATCGACACCGGCAAGGTCGCCGTGGCGGGCTTCTCCTGCGGCGGTCTGGAGGCGTACGCCGTCTCCAACGACCCGCGCGTCACCACGACCGGCATCTTCAGCAGCGGCCTGCTCAACGACGCCGACGACTACCAGCTCAGACGGCTCACCAAGCCGATCGCCTACTTCGTCGGCGGGCCCAGCGACATCGCCTACCCGAACGCCGTCGACGACTGGGGCAAGCTGCCGGCCGGGCTGCCCGCCTTCATGGGCAACCTGAACGTCGGCCACGGCGGCACGTACGACCAGCCCAACGGCGGCGAGTTCGGCCGGGTGGCGGTGCTCTACCTCAAGTGGCGACTCAAGGGCGACACCACCGCCGGCAGCAACTTCGTCGGCCCCGACTGCGGGCTGTGCCGCACCCAGTGGACCGTCCAGCAGAAGAACCTGACGCTCGACGGCCCGTCGCCCACCACCCCACCGCCGACCACGCCGCCACCCACGACTCCCCCGCCGACCACGCCGCCGCCGACCACCCCACCGCCCACCACGCCGCCCGGCGGGAACACCGGCTGCACCGCCGGCTACGCAGTGCAGGACCAGTGGAACGGCGGATTCGTCGCCAACGTCAGCGTCACTGCGGGGACCAGCGCGCTCACCGGTTGGCGGGTCACCATCACCCTGCCGGGCGGCACGTCGGTCAGCTCGGTGTGGAACGGCGTCGCCAGCGGGACGAGCGGCACCATCACCGTCACCAACCAGAGCTACAACGGCCGACTGGGCGCGGGGCAGAGCACCAGCTTCGGGTTCCAGGGCACCGGAAGCGGCACCGGCGCCACCGTCACCTGCGCCGGAGGCTGACCACCCACCGCACAGCCGGTGGAGCAGACCGTTTGGCGGGCCGGTGCCTGGGCACCGGCCCGCCGCACATGGGGGCGGACGGGACGGCGGCGGAGAAGCGCCAGGGCGCCGGAACGACGCACCGGTGTTCTAGGGTGCCGGCATGACGAGTGCACCCCGGGAGGCGGAAACGCCCATCGGGCCGGTCGGCGCACTGCTCTGCCGGCTGCTGTTCCTGGCTATCTGTCTACCCGGCCCGGTCCTGCTCGCCGCCGACCTGACGGGGGGCCTGCCGGTGCCGCCCGGGGAGCGCTGGGGCCTGCTCGCCGGTGGGGTGTTCACCACGATCGTCGGGGTCGGTTTCGGCGCCTTCGGCTGGCGGGTGGTCAGCCGGTCCCGCCGGGACGCGCGGCAACTCGACGCCGCCGGTGTCGCCGCCACTGCCGAGATCCTCACCGTGGCACCCCACCTGGGTGGTGAGGACCCGGGGCTCGTCCTCCACCTGCGGATCCGTGGACCCGGCTTCGCCACCTTCGAAGCGGACACGATCCGGCCCGACGACCCGGGACTCGTGCCCGGCGCGCTGCTGACCGCCGTCGTGGAGCCGACGACCCGCCTCTACCGGGTCAGGTGACGGCGCTCGCGGCGGGAGAAGAGCCGGCTCCCCGCAGGTCCTCCTCGATCCGCCGCGCGGCGGCCAGCAGCGGTGGGAGCAGTTCCCGCCGGATCAGCTCGAAGGACCCCCGGGTGGCGTGGGCGGAGAGGTTCACCGCCGCGATCACCGAACCGTTCTCGCCGTGGATCGGCGCGGCCAGGGACCGCAGCCCCTCCTCCAACTCCTGGTCGACGATCGCGTACCCCTGGGCGGCGATCTTCGTCAGGAGTGCGCGCAGTTTCACCGGGTCGGTGACGGTGCGCCGGGTCAACGGCCGCAGTGGCGCGGTGGTGAGGTAGTCGTCCAACCAGTCCGCCGGTTGCGCGGCGAGCAGCACCCGGCCCATCGAGGTGGCGTACGCGGGGAACCGGGTGCCCACGCTGATGCCGACCGTCATGATCCGCTTGGTGGGCACCCGGGCGACGTAGACCACCTCGTCGCCGTCGAGCACCGACACCGAGCAGGACTCGTGCACCTGCGCGACAAGTGCCTCCATGTGCCGCTGCGCGATCTCGGGCAGGCCCAGGCCCGACAGGTAGGCGTAGCCGAGGGCGAGGATCCGCGGTCGCAGCGAGAAGAGCCGGCCGTCGGTGTGCACGTACCCCAACTCGACGAGGGTGAGCAGGAACCGGCGGGCGGCGGCCCGGGTCAGCCCGGTCCGCCGGGCCACCTCGCTCAGGGTGAGCTGCGGATGTTCGGCGTCGAACGCCCGGATCACCGCGAGTCCGCGCTCCAGCGACTGCACGAACTCCGGCGACCGCGCCGCCTCCCCGCCCACCCTCACCCAGCCTCCTGCCGCAGGACCTCCCGGGCCACCCTGAACGCCCGGTTCGCCGCCGGTACGCCAGCGTAGACGCCCACCTGGAGCAGCACCTCCGCCACCTCCTGACGGCTCAGGCCGTTGCCCAGCGCGGCGCGCACGTGCATCGCCAATTCCTCGTCGTGGTGCAGGGTGGCGAGCACGGCGAGGGTGACCACACTGCGGCTACGCCGGTCGAGCCCCGGTCGGCTCCACACCTCGCCCCAGGCGTAGCGGGTGATGAAGTCCTGGAAGTCGGCGGTGAACTCGTCGGTGTCGGCGACCGCGCGGTCGACGTGCGCGTCACCGAGCACCTGTCGGCGTACCGTCATGCCGGTCTCGTGCCGCTCGCGGTCGTCCATCATCCACCCGGTTCCTCGTCGACGTGTTCCCGCAGGAGTCGGCCCACCCGCGCGGGCTGCTCGACGTTGGCCAGGTGCGCCGCCGCGTCGAGGACGACCAGCCGCGCACCGGGGATACGGGCGGCGATCTCCCGGGCGTGCGCCACCGGGGTCGCCGGGTCGTCCGCGCCCGCGACGACGAGTGTCGGCGTGTCGATCCGGCCCAGCGCGGGGCGCAGATCCATGGCAGCGATCGCCTCGCAGCAGGCCGCGTAACCGGCCGGGGAGGTCGCGGTCAGCATGGCCCGGTGTGCGGCGACCACGTCCGGGCGGGCGGCGGCGAACGCCGGGGTGAACCAGCGGTCCACCACCGCGTCGGCGATCGCCGGGAGACCACCGGCGCGTACCGTCGCCGCCCGCGCCCGCCACCGCTCGGCCGGGCCGAGCGACGCCGACGTGCAGAGCAGCGCCAGCCGCCGCACCCGGTCGGGGGCGTGCGCGGCGAGCCACATCCCCACCATGCCGCCGAGGGACAGCCCCGCGTAGTGGACCCACGGCACGCCGAGGTCGTCAAGCGTCCGCAGCAGCTCCCGACCCAGCAGATCCAGGGTGTACGGCCCGGCCGGCACCGCCGAGCGGCCGTGACCCAGGTGGTCGTACCGGATCACCCGGAACCGTTCGGCGAGCGCCGGGACCTGCGGTTCCCACATCGCGCCGGTGGTGCCGAGGGAACTGCCGAGCACCAGCACCGGCGCGGCGGCCGGACCGTCGACGGTGAGGTGCAGCCGGGAGGTCACTCCCCCGCCGCCCGGACGGCGGCCAGCGCCCGGTCGACGAACAGGCCGGCCGACCCGAGCCAGCGGTACGGGTCGAGCGCCTCGTCGACCTCCACCTCGGACAGGTGCGCGCGGATCTCGGGGTCGGCGAGCAGCGCGGCCCGGAACGAGGGTGCGGCGGCGACCCGGGTGACCAGGTCGTGCGCGACGGTACGCCCGACAGCGGGGGCCAACCGCGCGGCGACGGCCTCGGCGAGCACCAGCCCACCTGTCGCGTCGAGGTTCGCCCGCATCCGCTCCGGACGGACCTGCAGCCCGGCCAGCAGCCGGGCACACCGGCCGGCGGCACCACCGGCCAGGCGCAGCAGGTCACACAGCGGCTCCCACTCGGCGTGCCAGCCGCCGGTGGCCCGCTCGTGTTCCTGCACCGCCGTGGCGAACAGGGTGGCGACCAGACCAGGACCACGTCGTACGGCGGCACCGATCAGGATCGAGTCCACCGGGTTGCGCTTGTGCGGCATGGCCGAGGAGCCACCCCGACCGGCGCCACCCTCGGCGACCTCGCCGATCTCGGTCCGGGCGAGCAGGCCCACGTCGAGGGCGACCTTGCCGGTGGCCGCGAGCACCCCGCCGAGCGCGGCAGCCAGGTCCAGGCGGGGCTGCCGGCGGGTGTGCCAGGGCAGCGCACTCGTGGGCAACCCCAGGTGTACGGCGAACCGCGCGGCGACCTCGGGCCCGGCCGGGCCGAGCGCGGCGAGGGTGCCGACCGCACCGCCGAGTTGGGCGGGTTGCCCGACCCGCGCCTGCCGCAGCCGGTCCCGGGCCTGCGCCAGGCCGGTCAGCCACCCGGCGGCCGTGAGCCCGAAGGTGGTGGGTGCCGCGTGCTGCCCTAGGGTCCGGGCGACCAGCACGGTGTCCCGGTGGGTCTCGGCGAGCCGGGCGCAGTGTTCGACGGCGGCGTCGAGGTGACCCAGCAGCGGACCGAGCGCCCGCACGGCCACCAGGCTCAGCGCGGTGTCCAGGATGTCCTGGCTGGTCGCCCCGAGGTGCACCCAGGGGCGGGCGTGCTCGGGCACGGCGGCGGTCAGCTCCCGCACGAGCGGGACGACGGGGTTGCCGGCGGCGTCGGCGGCCCGGCCGAGCGCGACCGGGTCGTACCGCTCGGGGCGGCACCGGGCGACGATCGCATCCGCCGCCGACGCGGGCAGCACACCGGCGTCCGTCCCGGCCATGGCCAGTGCGGCCTCCCCGTCGAGCAGTGCCCGCAGCAGGGCCGGGTCGCCGAGTTCCGCGTCCACGTCGGGGGTGCCGGAGAGGCCGGAGAGCAGGCCGTCAGACGGCGAAGAAGACGGTCTCACGGTCACCCTGCAAGCGGATGTCGAAGCGGAACCCGTCCGGCGCGGTGGCGGCCAGCAGCGTGTCGCGGCGGTCGGCGTCCAGGCTGCGCAGCACCGGGTCGACGGCGTTGGCCGCCGGCTCGTCGGGGAAGTAGAGCCGGGTGACCAGGCGGTGCAGCAGCCCCCGGCCGAGAACCGACAGGTTCAGGTGCGGGGCCTCGGTGCCGCCGTCCGGGTCGGGCAGCGAACCCGGCCTGACGGTCAGCAGCCGGTAGCACCCCTGGTCGTCGGTCTCGCTGCGGCCGAAGCCCCGGAACCCCGCGAGCGCGGGCGGCCAGGCGCCGCGCGGGTCGTCCGGATGGTCGAACCGGCCGTCCGGGTCGGCCTGCCAGCTCTCCACCAGCGCGTCGACCACCGGTGCTCCGGTGCCGTCGACGATCCGGCCCCGGATCCAGAACGCCCCCGGGGTGCCCTCGGGGACGACGTACGGGCCGTCGGGCCAGTGCAGGCCGATGCTCAGGTACGGCCCGACGGTCTGCGCCGGGGTGACCCCCAGCCGTTCACTCATCGTCGTCCCCGTCCTCGAAGGGGGTGCCTTCCCGGCCGCGCAGCACGAGGTCGAACTCGTACCCCAGCGCCCACTGCGGCACGGTGGCGGCGTGGTCGTAGCGGGCGACCAGCCGTTCCCGGGCCCTCGGGTCGCGCACCGAGTGCAGCACCGGGTCCTGGAAGAAGAGCGGGTCGCCGGGAAAGTACATCTGCGTCACCAGCCGTTGGGTGAACGCCCGGCCGAAGAGCGAGAAGTGGATGTGCGCCGGCCGCCAGGCGTTGTCGTGGTTGCGCCAGGGGTAGGCGCCGGGCCGCACGGTGACGAACCGGTAGCGCCCCTGGTCGTCGGTGAGTGCCCGGCCCACCCCGTCGAAGTGCGGGTCGAGCGGGGCCGGCCAGGTGTCGTTCGCGTGCCGGTAGCGCCCTGCGGCGTTGGCCTGCCAGATCTCGACAAGCGTGTGCGGCAGCGGGCGGCCGTCGCCGTCGCGGACCCGGCCGTGCACGATGATCCGCTGCCCCTGCGGTTCCCCGTCGTGTTGGCGGGTCAGGTCGTGGTCGAGGTGGCCGAGCCGTCCCTCGCCCAGCAACGGCCCGGTGATCTCGGTCAGCCGCTGCGGCAGGTGGGCCAGCGGCTGCCGCGGCGCCCGCGCCACGGTCGACAGGTAGTCGGGGCTGAGCAGCGGCGGGTGGACGTCGACGTCGTCGCGCCGGTACGCCGGCAGCACCGGCGCGCCGCCGACCCGGTGGGTGGTGTCCCCGGTCATCGTCGTCTCCCCTCAGGCGTCCGGCACCACGGCCACCGGCCGGCCGGTGGGGGCATCAGCCGGTCGCCGGCCGGTGGGGGCACCCGCCCGGCCGGGGGTGCCGTGCGTGGTCGCCTCCAGCGCGCGCAGCACCGACAGCTCGTCTGCCGTGGGCGGGTCGCCCGTGGTCAGTGGGTCGGCGACGGCGAGGTCCCAGCCGGTGGCCGCCCGCGCCTGTTCCCGGGTCGCGCCGGGATGCAGCCGGGTCAGGGTGAGCTCGCAGGTGACCGGATCGGGTTCGAGAACACCGAGGTCGGTGATCACCAGGCGGGGGCCGCCGCCGCGCAGGCCGAGCCGTTCCCGGTCGCCCGGGCCCGCCCCGTACCCGACCGAGGTGACGAAGTCGACCCGGTCGACGAAGGTGCGGCGGCTCTGCCGGACGATCACCACGACCTCGCCGCAGGAGGCGGCGATCTCCGGTGCCCCACCGGCGCCGGGCAGCCGGACCCCCGGGGCGGCGTAGTCGTCGCCGACGACAGTGGTGTTGAGGTTGCCGTACCGGTCGAGTTGCGCGGCGCCGAGGAAGCCCACGTCGATCCGGCCGGGCTGGAGCCAGTAGTTGAACACCTCCGGCACCGACACCACCGCGTCGGCGGTGTCGGCGAGGATGCCGTCGCCGATGGACAGTGGGAGCCGGTCCGGTTTCGCACCGAGGCAGCCGGACTCGTAGACGAGCACCAGGTGGGGGGCGTGGGTGGCCCGGGCGAGGTTCGCCGCCGTGCTGGGCAGACCGATCCCGACGAAGCAGGCGGTGCCGTCGCGGAGCTGTCGTGCGGCGGCGACGGTCATCATCTCGTCCGCGGTCCAGTCCGCCATCGTGTTCTCCCCGCTCACGTCGCCACTCCGGCCCGGTGCACGTGCCGGTCGAGCCAGGCGCGGAAGGTGTCCCGGTCCCGGCTGACGGCGTCCCAGGCCCGGTAGAAGTCGTTGTCCCGGACCGAGTAGCCCTGGGCGTAGGAGGGGTGTGCGCCACCGGGCACCTCGGCCACGGCGGTGACCGCCCAACCCGGCAGTACGACCTGCCCGGGCACCGGGGTCAACTCGTCCACGATCTCCTCGACGGTGACCAGTGACCGGTGCGCGGCGAGCACCGCCTCCTTCTGCACCCCGGTGATGCCCCACAGCTGCACGTTGCCGGCCCGGTCGGCGCGCTGCGCGTGCACCACCGTCACGTCCGGGCGCAGGGCCGCCACGGCGGTGAGGGTCTCCCCGGTGAAGGGGCAGTCGACCGGTCGGACGTTGGCCGTGTGCCGGGGCAGGTCGGTGCCGGTGTAGCCGCGCAGGACGGCGAACGGCAGCCCGGATGCCCCGGCCACGTAGCGGTTGGCCATCCCCGCGTGGCTGTGCTCCTCCAGCTCCAGCGGACCCGGCCAGGCGTGCTGCACGGCGTCCCGGAAGCGGTGCAGCGACCCCACCCCCGGGTTGCCGCCCCAGGAGAAGACCAGGCGACGGGCACAACCCGCCCCGATGAGCTGGTCGTAGACGACGTCGGGGGTCATCCGGACCAGGGTCAGCTCCCGCCGGCGCTGGCGGATGATCTCGTGGCCGGCGGCGAACGGGATGAGG
Source organism: Micromonospora sp. DSM 43699 (assembly GCF_055517075.1). NCBI lineage: Bacteria > Bacillati > Actinomycetota > Actinomycetes > Micromonosporales > Micromonosporaceae > Micromonospora > Micromonospora sp. DSM 43699. Next base: position 62,882 of record NZ_JBTMMT010000019.1, on the reverse strand, counting down.
TGGGTGAACCCTTCGAGGGCCACCACGTCACCGTCGCGGACCAGGTCCGCCACGCCGTCGGCCAGCGGGACCAGCTTCGCCATGCGCTTCCCCACCTCCCACGGATCTGGGCCACCCCGGCTGTTCGCCATGCGGACCGTCGTACCCATGTCGAACGTACGGGCGGACAACGGTATCCGTCAACGCGTTGACGGCGGCCGGGCCGCGTGCCAACGTTCAGAAGGAGAACAGCCGTTCGTTGAGCGAACACGGCGCAGTGCCCGCCGGGCCGAGGTCCACCCTCCCGGGAAGACCCGGTCACGCTCCCGTGCGGACGGGCAGCGGGCGGGGAACGAGGAGGTCGCGGATGCGTACCCAGGTCGGCATCGTCGGCGCCGGACCGGCCGGACTCATGCTGTCGCACCTGCTGCACCGGCACGGCATCGAGTCGGTGGTGCTGGAGAGCCGCAGCCGGGACCACGTCGAGCACCGGGTCCGGGCCGGCGTCCTCGAACAGGGCTCGGTCGACCTGCTCCGCCGTGCCGGCCTCGGCGAGCGGCTGCGCCGGGAGGGGTTGCGGCACGAGGGCATCGAGCTGCGCTTCGCCGGCGAGTCGCACCGGGTGCCGATGACCGAGCTGACCGGACGGGCGATCACCGTCTACGGGCAGCAGGAGGTGGTCAAGGACCTGATCGCCGCCCGGCTCGCGGCCGACGGCACCATCCTGTTCGACGCCGACGTGGTCCGCCTGACCGGCCTCGACACGGACTCGCCGATCGTCCACTTCCGACGCGACGGGCGCGAGGAGGAGCTGCGTTGCGACTTCGTGGCCGGCTGCGACGGGTTCCACGGGGTGAGCCGGGGCGCGGTGCCCGAGGGGGTGCTGACCAGCTACGAACGGGTGTACCCCGTCGCCTGGCTGGGCGTGCTCGCCGCCGCCGCGCCGGCGGTGGAGGAACTCGTCTACGCCCACCACGACCGGGGCTTCGCCCTCTACAGCATGCGTTCCCCGGAGATCTCCCGGCTCTACCTCCAGGTCGCCCCGGACGCCGACCTCGCCGACTGGCCGGACGAGCGGATCTGGGCGGAGCTGCGGACCCGGCTGGAGACGGTGCCGGGCTGGTCGCTGACCGAGGGGCCGGTGCTGGAGAAGTCCGTCACCGGCATGCGCAGCTTCGTGGTGGAGCCGATGCAGTGGGAGCGGCTGTTTCTGGCGGGGGACGCGGTGCACATCGTCCCGCCGACCGGCGCGAAGGGGATGAACCTGGCGCTGGCCGACGTCGCGCTGCTCGGGGACGCCTTCGCCGCCTGGTACGACCACCGGCGCACCGACCTGCTGGCGGGCTATTCGGCAACCGCGCTGCGTCGGGTCTGGCGGGCGCAGCACTTCTCCTGGTGGATGACCTCGATGCTGCACCGGCTGGCGCACGACGACCCGTACGAGACGAAGCTGCAGACCGCGACGCTGCGGTACGTCGCCACCTCCCGGGCCTATGCCACCAGCCTGGCCGAGAACTACGTGGGCCTGCCCGAGGTCTGACCACCTCGGACAGGCCACTGCGGAAGCGCGGTCACCGGGGGTGGCGGCCCCCTCCTGCCCGGGCACCGGTGGGAGCGACGCCACCACGACACAGCGTCGTTCAACTAATTCCTGACGGGCGTCAGAGATTCTTGACTTTCGATGCCGGGGTGGCTGACCATGGCCACCACAGCGGCGTGCGCCCCCACGCAGCGGTCGGTGCACCCGCAGATCCGAGGCATGTCCCGCCGGCTTCCGACGCACCCCACCACCCCCGCCCAGGAAGGGCCTCGTCAATGAAGAAGGTCATGGCTCTCGGGTTGATCGCCGTCACCGCGATCGCCCTCACCGGATGTACCGACTCCGACGCGTCCACCCCGTCCGCGCAGACCTCGGGCGACCTGCGCAAGGTGCGGGTCGCGGCGCTGCCCATCACCGAGACCGCCGCGCTGTGGGGCGGCATCAAGGCGGGCCTCTTCGCCGAGCGTGGGCTCCAGGTCGAGGTGCTGCCCGCCCAGGGCGGCGCGCAGGCCATCCCCGCGCTGATGAACGGCGACATCGACTTCGCCATCGGCCAGCCCTTCGGCCCGTTCCGGGCCGACCTGCAGAAGCTCGGCGTCGTCATCATCGGCAACTACGCCTCCTCGTACGCCGACGGCGACGACATCAACGCCGTGGTGGCCTCGGCCAGGTCCGGCATCAGGCGACCGGCCGACCTCGCGGGCAAACGGGTCGCGGTCAACAGCCTGGGCGCCGCCGGCGACGTCACGATCATGGCGGCGGTCGAGAAGGACGGCGGCGACCCCACCCGGATCAAGTTCGTCGAGGTCGCCTTCCCCGACGCTCCGGCCCAACTCGCGGCCGGCAACATCGATGCGGCCTGGGTGCCGGAGCCCTTCGTCACCCAGCTCAAGAGCCGGGGCGACACCTTCGTCGTCGCGCCCTACCAGGCGGTCGTGCCCGGCCTGGCCACCCTCACCACCATCACCACCACCGAACGCACCGAGAAGGACGCCAAGCTGGTCGAGGACTTCTCGGCGGCGATGAAGAAGACCCTGGAATGGGCCCGCGACCCGGCCAACGAGACGGCCGTGCGACAGGCCATCAAGGACAACCTCCAGCTGCCGCCGCCGGTGGCGGAGTCGGTCCGGCTCCCGGCGTTCGGCTGGGACGTCGACCGGTCGAGCCTGCAGAAGCTCGCCGAGCTCGCGCAGAAGTACCGGGTGCTCGACCGGCAACCCGACCTCGACCGCCTCGTCCACCAGCAGTAGCCGGCGGGCCGACGCCCTCCCCGGTCCGGGGAGGGCCGCACCGCCCACGCCACCACGGAGGTGACATGCGCCTGCTCCCCACCCGCCGCCTGCCCGCGTCGCGCAGGGCACTGCTGGGCGTCGTCGGCCTGGCCGGATTCCTCGCCGTCTGGCAGGCGGTCCCGGCACTGGGCCTGGTCGACCCGCAGTACCTGCCGTACGTGACCGACGTGCTGGCACGGCTCTCCGAACAGCTCGTCGACCTCGCGTTCTGGCGGCGGCTGGGCAGCACCATGACGTCCTGGGCGATCGGGGTGACACTGGCGACGGTCGCCGCCGTCGTCCTCGGCACGGTCGTCGGCCTGGTGCGTTCCTGCGGCGCGCGACGCACACGATCGTGGAGTTCCTGCGCCCCATCCCGTCGGTCGCCCTCATCCCGCTCGCCGTGCTGATGTTCGGCATCCAACGGCAGGCGGCCCTGGTCATCATCGTCTACGCGTCGTTCTGGCAGGTGTTCGTGCAGGTGATCTACGGGGTCGCCGACGTCGACGCGGTCGCCCGGGACACCGCGCTCAGTTTCGGTCTACGTCGCCGCGAACGGCTGACCCACCTCGTCCTGCCGACCACCCTGCCGTACCTGATGACCGGCGTGCGGCTCGCGGCGGCGGTGGCGCTCATCCTGGCCGTCACCGCCGAGATGGTGATCGGCAACCCCGGCCTCGGCCGCATGATCGAGCTGTCCCGCTCGGGTGGGGACGCCGTCGGCCTGTACGCCCTGGTCGTGGTCACCGGCCTGCTCGGGCTGGCGGTGAACCTCGTCTTCCGGTTCGTGGAACGGCGGACCCTGTCGTGGCACCAGTCGGTACGAGGGGAGCAGGCGCAGTGACCGCGTACCCGGGCCGGATCGCCACCCCGCCGCGCCGTCGCGCCGCCGGCGACCGCCTGATGGCGGGCGTGCTGCACGCGCTCGGGCTGCCGCTGCTGCTCCTGGTGCTCTGGGGCCTGGTGGCGACCAGGTCGACCAGCCTGTTCTTCCCCGGCCCGGTGACGATCGCCGAAGCCTTCGTCGACACCTGGATCGGCCCGGCGTTCGTCGAGGACGTGCTGCCGAGCCTCTACCGCCTCGGCCTCGGCGTCGCCGCGTCGATCGTGCTCGGCATCGCCGCCGGCACCGTCATCGGCCTGACCCGGTGGCTGCGCGAACTGCTCGAACCACTGCTGGAGTTCCTCCGGGCCATCCCGCCACCGGTGCTGATCCCGGTGGCCATGCTCCTGCTCGGCATCACCGACACGATGAAGGTGGCGGTGATCGTCTCCGGCGCGGTCTGGCCGATCCTGCTGAACACCGTCGAGGGTGTCCGGGCGACCGACAGCGTGCTGACCGAGACCGCCCGGTCGTTCCGGGTCATCTGGTGGCAGCGGCTGTGGTTCCTGGTGCTGCCGGCCGCCAGCCCCCGGATCATGGCCGGGGTCCGGCAGGCGCTCTCGGTCGGCCTCATCCTGATGGTCATCTCCGAGATGTTCGCCTCGTCGGCCGGGCTGGGTTACCGGATCGCCTACTTCCAGCGCAACTACCTGGTCGCCGAGATGTGGAGCGGCATCCTGCTGCTCGGGCTGGTCGGTGTCCTGCTCGCCGTCGCATTCGGTCTCGTCGAACGGCGCGTGCTGCGCTGGTACCACGGAATCAGGGAGGTCAACCGTGCCTGACCGGCGCACCCTGCTGCGGGTGGAGCACCTGCGCAAGGTCTACCAGTCCCCCACCGGCGACGTCGAGGCGATCGGGGACCTCAGCTTCACCATGGACGCCGGCGAGCTCGTCTGCATCGTCGGGCCGTCCGGGTGCGGCAAGACCACCCTGCTGAAGTGCCTCGCCGGGCTGCTGCGCCCCACCGGTGGGGTGGTCGAGATGCACGGCGCGCCGGTGACCGGCCCGAGCCCCGCGATGGCCGTGGTGTTCCAGGAGTACGGCCGCAGCCTCTATCCGTGGCTGACGGTGCGCGGCAACGTCGAGCTTCCGCTGCGGCACAAGAAACTCTCCCGCGCGGACCGGGCCACGCTGGTCGCCGACGCGCTCGACGCGGTGGGCCTGGCACACGCCGCGTGCAGCCACCCGTGGCAGCTCTCCGGCGGGATGCAGCAGCGGGTGGCGATCGCCCGGGCCCTCGCCTACCAACCCGAGGTCCTGATCATGGACGAACCGTTCGCCGCGGTGGACGCGCAGACCCGGGCCGACCTGGAGGACCTGGTCCGCGAGCTGCACGCCCGCCGTGGGATGTCGATCCTCTTCGTCACCCACGACATCGACGAGTCGGTGTACCTGGGCCAGCGGGTGCTGGTGCTGTCGCACTCCCCGACCCGGGTCCGCGAGGACCTGGCGATCGACCTGCCGGCGGAGCGCGACCAGATCGGCACCCGCGCCCTGCCCCGCTTCACCGAGCTGCGCACGCACGTCTACGGCGAGATCCAGCGGGCCAAGCGGGGGCAGAATGTGGCCCCGCACCCCGCGCCGTGAGCGCCGGGGCACCCGCCCGTCGAAAGGGACGACCGTGAGCCGGCGTCAACCGAAGCAACTCCTGCTCGCCCTCTTCGGCGAGCACGTGGTCGACGACGCCACCGGGCCGATCCGGGCGAGCGCCCTGATCACCGTGCTGGAGGGGGCGGGCGTCGCCGCGCCGGCGATCCGGGCCACCCTCGACCGGCTGGTCCGCAGCGGCATCCTCACCCGGGGCCGCAGCGGCAGGGAGACCCTGTTCTCGCTGACCGAGCACGGGGCGGCGGTGCTGCGCGAGGCGACCTACCGGGTGCGCGGGCCACGACCGTTCGACCCCCAGGGCAGCGGCTGGACGCTTGTCACCTTCTCGATCCCGGAGGACCAGCGCCGGCTGCGGCACCGACTGCGCTCCACCCTCACCTGGGAGGGTTTCGCGCCGATCCGCGACGGGCTCTGGCTGGCGCCCGGCGAGGTCGACCTCGCCGGGTCGTTGGAGCCGCTGCGACAGGACCTCGCGCCGCACGCCGTGGTCGCCTTCCACGCCCGCGAACTCGCCGGCTTCCCGATCGGCGAGAGCGTCCGCGCCGCCTGGGACATCGAGGCGATCCGCCGCGAGCACCTGGCGTTCATCGAGGTGTGGGACGACCCGGCCGCGACGGCGCTGGCGTCGAGCGCGCTGACCCTGCGGACGATGCTGGTGGCGGACTGGCTCGCCCTGCTGCGGGCCGACCCGCGGCTGCCGGCGGAGTTCATGGACGCGCAGTGGCCGGCCACCCGGTCGGTGGAGACCTACCGTCGGGTGCACCGGACGCTGGCCGAGGCGTCCGCGGCGGAGTTCGCCGCCCTCGTCGCGGCCCGCCCCACGGTCAGCCGGCGAAGCGGGCCCTGAGGTCGGCCTTGCGCACCTTTCCCGACGCGGTGCGCGGCAACTCGTCGACGACGACCACGTTCTTCGGCAGCTTGTAGCGGGCGAGCCGGCCGTCGAGGTGGGCCCGCACGGTGTCGGTGTCCACGGTCGCCCCCTGCCGCACGGTCACGATCGCCCACGGCACCTCGCCCCAGCGGTCGTCCGGCACCCCGATGACGGCCGCCGAGACCACTCCGTCGATCTCGCCGAGCAGCAGTTCGATCTCGGCCGGGTAGATGTTCTCCCCACCCGAGATGATCATGTCCTTGAGCCGGCCGGAGATGTGCAGGTAACCGTCGGCGTCCAGGTGGCCCAGGTCCCCGGAGCGGAACCACCCGTCGGCCGTGAACGCCTCGGCGGTCGCCGCCGGCAGCCCGTGGTAGCCGGGGAAGACGTTCGGCCCGGCCACCTCGATCTCGCCGACGGCACCGGCGGGCAGCACGGCTCCGGTCGGGTCGGTGATCCGCACGTCGGTGAAGAAGTGCGGTAGGCCCACGCTGCCCTGCTTGGCCCGGGTCATCGCGGGGGGCAGCGCGGTCACGCCCGGCGACGCCTCGGTCATGCCGTACCCCTGGGAGAAGGACAGGCCCCGCGCCTCGTACGCGTCCAGGATGCGGGTCGGCACCGCCGAGCCGCCGCAGGTGAGCTTCGCCAGCGTGGACAGGTCGGTCGAGGACCAGGCGGGATGGTCGGCCAGCAGCTGGTAGGTGGTCGGCACGCCACTGAGCATGGTGACCCCGTGCCGGGCGATCTGCGCCAGCGCCCGCCCCGGCTCGAAGCCCCGCTCGACGACCATGGTGGCGCCCTTGAGGATGACGGGCAGGGCGCCCATTCCCAGCGAGGCGACGTGGAACAGCGGCGAGATCATCAACGCCACGTCGGTCGAGACGACGTCGTAGTCGACCACGCAGTTGAGCGCGACCCAGGTGAGGTTGCCGTGGGTCAGCACGGCGCCCTTGGCCCGACCGGTCGTGCCCGAGGTGTAGACGATCGCCGCCGGATCCTGGTGGTCGGGGTCGGCGTGGCCGGCGTGCCCGGGATCGGCTTCCCGCACCAGGGGGGCGAGCCCCGGCCGGTCCGGGGTGCCCGCACCGGTGACGACGACGTGCGGGGGCCGGACGGCCGGCAGGGCGGTGGCCACCGGCACCGCGAAGTCCGGGTCGTGGATCAGCACCCGGGCGGCGCAGTCCGTCAGGACGTGACCGATCTCGGGGGGCGCCAGCCGGGTGTTGACCGGCACGAAGACGGCACCGAGCTGCGCCGCCGCGAACATCACCTGGAGGAACTCCGGGCTGTTCTCACCCAGGTAGGCCACCGCGTCACCGGTGCCGACGCCGTGCTCGCCCAGCACCACCGAGACCCGGTCCACGGCGTCGGCGAACTGGGCGTACGTGACGGTGTAGCCCTCGCCGTGGATGAGGGCGACCCGGTCCGGGGACGTGAGCCGGCGCCTGGCCACCCACGCGCCGATTCCGTGCTGGTGCATCAGCAGTCTCCTGGTGGTGGAGGTGGAGGTGGTGTGCCCACCCGGCTCGGACACCCGGGCTCAGGCGTGGAAGCGGTACAACCCCCGCGCGACGACCGCCGGCTTGGCCGCACCCTCGATCTCGATGGTCTGGTCGACGGTGAGCTGGTAGCCGCCCCGGACCTCGGTCACCTCGGCGACCGTGGCCCGCATCCGCACCCGCGCCCCGACCACCACCGGGGCGGGGAAGCGCACCCGGTCGAGGCCGTAGTTCACCTTGGTCGACACGCCCTTGACCTCGAGCAGCTCGGTCCAGAACGGCACCGCCAGGGACAGGGTGAGGAAGCCGTGCGCGATGGGCGCGCCGAACGGGCCGGCCTTCGCCCGCTCAGGGTCGACGTGGATCCACTGGTGGTCGTCGGTGGCGTCGGCGAACAGGTGCACCTGGTCCTGGGTGACCGTCCGGTACCCGGTGTGCCCCAGATCGGTGCCGGCGAGGTCGGCGAGCTGGTCGTAGGTGATGGTCGTGGTCATGGCGCTTCCTCTCGTCGTTCCCCGGCGAGGCCCAGCAGCCGGACCGCGTTGTCCTTGAGGATGCCCGGGAGCACCTCCGGCCTGAGGTCGGTGGTCGCGACGTCGCGCAGCCACCGGTCGGGGGTGAGCAGCGGATAGTCGGTGCCGAAGAGCACCCGGCGCCTGAGCACCGAGTTGGCGTGGCGCACCAGCTCGGCCGGGAAGTACTTCGGACTCCAGCCGGACAGGTCGATCCAGGTGTTGGGTTTGTGGGTGGCCACCGACAGCGCCTCGTCCTGCCAGGGCACCGACGGGTGGGCCATCACGATCTGCAGGTCGGGGAAGTCGGCCGCGACCGGGTCGAGCAGCATCGGATTGGACAGGCCGAGCCGCAGGCCGTAGCCGCCCGGGGTGCCCGCGCCGATGCCGGTCTGCCCGGTGTGGAAGATCGCCGGGAGCCCGGCCCGCGCGATCAGGCCCCACAGCGGGGCGTACTCGTCGTGGCCGGGGTCGAAGCCCTGCACTGTGGGGTGGAACTTGAAGCCGCGTACCCCCTCCTGCTCGATCAGCCGGGTGGCGAGTTCGAGGGCCGCCTCGCCGGTGCGCGGGTCGACCGACCCGAAGGGGATGAGCACGTCGGCGTGCTCGGCCGCGGCACGGGCGATGTCGACGCTGGACAGCGGTGGATGCTTCAGCTGGGTGCCCGCGTCCACGGTGAAGACGACGGCGGCCATGTCGCGCTCGCGGTAGTACCGGGCCACCGCGTCGACGGCGGGCCGGGGCCCGTCCGTCCGGAAGTACTTCGACACCGCCGCCACCAGCGGCTCGGGCAGCGAGGTGTGGCCGTGGCCGTCGACCTCGATGTGCACGTGCATGTCGATCGCCGTGACGGCGTCGAGGTCGATCGCGGGCTGGTACACGGGGGCGGCCTCCGTCGGGGGGGTCGGATCCGGCGGGCGGTCTCGTCGGTGGGGTGCACCGGTCGGACGGGTCAGGGGGCCGCCGGCTGGAACTGGGCGGGCAGCTCCGGGAATCTCTCGCCGACGCTCTGCGCGGCCCCGTCGAACGTCGCCGGCCACGCCTCCACCAGAGCGTCGTAGGTCCAGCCGCCCTCGCGGTACGCGGTCAGCGCCGCCTCCGGGTGGGTCCAGACCTGGAGCCGGTCACCGCCCACCCCGAGCACCTGCCCGGTCACCTGGGCCGCCGCGTCGGAGCCGAGGAACGCGACCAGCCCGGCGACGTCGTCGGCCGTGCCGAACCCGAGATCGTGCCGGAAGAACGCGGGCATCGGCTCGCCGTCCGCCTCGGCGCGTACCGCGGCGGCGAAGTAGGGGACGGTGGCGGTCATCGCGGTCGCGGCGACCGGGACGACCGTGTTGGCGGTGATGCCGGACCGCTTCAGCTCCAGCGCCCAGGTGCGGACCATGCCGACGATGCCCGCCTTGGCAGCCGCGTAGTTGGTCTGGCCGAAGGTGCCCCGCTGACCGGTGGGTGACCCGATGCAGATGATCCGCCCGCCCTCGCCGGCCTGCCGCATGTGCCGCACCGCCTCGCGCACTGTGGTGAAGGTGCCGCGCAGGTGCACGTTGACCACCGTGTCGAAGTCGTCGTCGCTCATCTTCCACAGCACGGTGTCGCGCAGCACGCCGGCGTTGGTGACCAGGATGTCCAGCCGGCCGAACTGCGCGACCGCCGTACTGACGAGTTGCGTCGCGGTCTCGGTCGGGCCGACCGGTGCGACCACTGCGACGGCCCGCCCGCCGGACGCCCCGATCGCCGCCACGGCCTCCGCGGTGGCCTCGGCGTCGACGTCGTTGACCACGACGGCCACGCCGCGTCGCGCCAACTCCCGGGCGTACGCGAGGCCGAGCCCGCGCCCGGATCCGGTGACGATGGCGACTTTGCCGTCCAGTGACATGGGCACTCCCTTTCGTCGATGCGATCTGAGCATGGACCGTTGAAAATGTCAATTATTTAGGAAGCTTGCTACCATCGTCGCCATGTCCCCCGCCGAACGCAGCCGATCGACCGGCCGCGACCGGCTGCGGGACAGCGTGCTCGCCGGGGACCTCAGCTTCCTGCTGGCCAGGGCCAACGCGCTCGCCCTGGCAGCGGCGAACGCCGCCCTCGCCGAGCACGGGTTGAAGGCCCGCTCCTACTCGGTGCTCGCCCTGGCCGCCGACGACGTCCGCCCGACCCAGCGGGAGCTCGCCGAGTTCCTGCGTCTCGACCCGAGCCAGGTAGTCGCCCTCATCGACGGGCTGGAGCAGCGCCACCTGGTCGAGCGGCACGCCGACCCCGCCGACCGCAGGGCCAACGTCCTGGTCGCCACCGAGGCCGGTCGGGCCCTGTTCGCCCGCGCCCAGGACGCCGTCAACGCCGTGGGGCTCGGCTCGCTGGCCGGCGTGACACCCCGGGAGCACGAGTGGCTGGCCCCACTGCTGCGCCGGCTGGCCTTCCCCGACTGACACCGCGACCGCACCCGACCGGTGGTCACCGGTGTGCGCCGCCCAATGCCCGGGAGAGCACCCGGCCGGCGGCCCGGACCAGCGGCGCCAGCGCCACCGGGTCCGCCCGGTCGTGGGCGACCACCAACGAGATCGCCGCCACCACGCCCTGCGGTGCACGGATCGGCGCGGCCACCGACAGGGCGTCCATGGTGACCTGACGGTCGCTTACCGCGTACCCGGCCCGGCGCACCTCGGCGAGACAGCGGCGCAGCCGCCCCGGGTCGGTGACGGTCAGTGCGGTGTACCGCTCCAGCGGCGCGGCCAGCACCTGTTGCTGGATCTCGACGGGCGCGTGGGCGAGCAGGACCAGTCCGACGCCGGTGGCGTGCAACGCGAAGCGGCCACCCACCCGGGTGAGCACCGGCACGGCGTGCCGCCCGGCGATCCGTTCGATGAAGACGAGTTCGAGGTCCTGCCGGACGGCGAGCTGGACGTTCTCGTGGGTCACCTCGTAAAGGTCCTCCATGACCGGGAGGGCCACCTCCCGCAGCCCCAGGCCCCGGGGCGCGAGCGAGCCGACCTCCCACAGCCGCAGGCCGATCCGGTACCGCCCGTCGTCGCCGCGTTCCAGCGCCCCCCACGCGAGCAGTTCGGCGACCCGCCGGTGCACGGTGGACAGCGGCAACCCGGCCCGCCGGGCCAGCTCGCTCAGGGTCAGCGCCGGGTCGGCCGGGCTGAACGCGTCGAGCAGCGCCAACACCCGGCTCGTCACCGACCGTCCCGGTTGCCCGCGCACCCCACCATCCTCCCCGCCCGCGCCGACCGCTCACAGCTCCAGGACGAGCCGGGGCGTACGGGACCGGGAGACGCAGATCAGCATGGTGTCCCCGGCGGCCCGCTCCTGCGCGGTGAGCAGGCTGTCGCGGTGCTCGGGCACCCCGGCGAGCACCGGGGTCTCGCAGGTGCCGCAGGTGCCCTCCCGACAGGACGAGAGGACCGCCACGCCGGCCTGCTCCACCGCCCGCAGGATCGACGTGCCCGCCGGCACGGTCACCGTCCTGCCGGACAGCGCGAGTTCGACCTCGATCGCCGCCTCCGGCCCGCCGGTGTCGTCGCGTGGAGCGAACCGCTCGACGTGCAGGCCGCCGGGCGGCCAGTCCCGACAGTGCTCCTCCACCGCCCGGACCAGGGATTCCGGGCCGCAGCAGTAGACGAGGCCGGTGTCGGGTCCACCCAGCACGGTGACCAGGTCGAGCAGGCCGGTCTCGTCCTGCGGGTGCAGGCTCACCCGGTCGCCGTAGGTCTCCCGCAGGTCGGTGGCGAAGGCCATGGCGGCGCGGCTGCGGCCGCCGTACACCAGTCGCCAGTCGGCGCCCGCGGCGTCGGCGGCGGCCACCATCGGCCGGATCGGGGTGATGCCGATGCCGCCGGCGACGAAGAGGTAGCACGGGCCGGCGACCAGCGGGAAGGTGTTGCGGGGACCGTGCACCCGGACGGCGCCGCCGACGGTGAGCCGCTCGTGCGCCAGCCGGGAGCCGCCGCGCCCGTCCGGTTCGCGTTGCACCGCGATCCGCAGGACCGACCGCTCCCCCGGGTCGCCGCAGAGGGAGTACTGGCGGACCAGCCCCGGGCCCAACTCCAGGTCGACGTGCGCACCCGGGGTCCACCCGGGCAGGTCGCCGCCGTCCGGACGACCCAGGCCGATCTCCACCACCTCCGCCGCCACCCGCTCCCGGGCCACGACCACCAGCTCCGTCCCGGCCAGGTCGGTCACGCCGGCACCGCCGGCCGCCCTGGCACGGATGCCGTGGCCGCCGGCCGCGCCGGTGGTACGGACGCCGGCCGCGCCGGAACCCGGTGGCCCCGCGGGTGGCCGAGCAGCCACTCCCACAACTCGACCGGTTCGTCGGCGGCCCGCTCGGCACCGCAGTGGCAGATCCCGCGCAGCGTGTCCGTGCCCGGCACCCAGTGGACCCGGTGGACCCGCTCTCCGGTGAGCATGCGGACAGGGGAGGTCACCGCGGCACTCCCACCGTCCCCGACCCGACCATCCGGGCCAGCAGCCGTCGGGCGGCCAGGCCACCGGTGTCGATGTTGATGCTCAACTCCTGGTAGCGCTCCGGCTCGGCGGCGATCACCCGCTCCAGGATGTTCAGCGCCGCCACGTCCTGCATGACCACTGTGTGGTTGCTCTGGTGCAGGTACTCGCTGACCGACTCGTCGTCGATGGCGAAGTCGCGTGCCACCGCCCAGAAGTCGTACGTGGTGTGCGCGGTCGACGGGGTGATCGCGTACACGATCTCGGCGTGGAAGGCGTCGCTGTCCTCGCCCTCGGCGGGCGGCGGCACCCCCTGCGGCGCGATCCGGCTGTGCAGGAGATAGAGGCAGGGCGGGTGGTACTCGATGTCCTGCCACCTGGTGATCCGGCCCTGGATCCCGGTCGAGTGGGCATAGAACGGCGGGCACTCGGCGTCGTCCATGTGACGGCTGACGTAGACGACGCCCCGGTCCTCGTCGACCTCGGTGGTGATCGGGGTGTCCGCCACCTCCGGCGTGCCGATGTAACCACCGTGCAGGTAGGTCTCGTGGGACAGGTCGAGCAGGTTGTCGACCAGCAGGCCGTAGCGCGCGTCCAGCGGGGCCATCCCGCGCACCACCGCGTACCGGGGGTCGGCAAGCCACGGGGCACGGGGAATCGCGGCCGGATCGGCCCGGTCCCGGTCGCCGATCCAGACCCAGACGAAGGAGTCCTGCTCCACCACCGGATAGGAGGCGACCCTCGCGGTGCGCGGAATGCGCTGCTGACCGGGTACGAAGACACACGCGCCGGTCGGGTCGTAGGTGAAGCCGTGGTAGCCGCAGACGACCGTGTCGCCGTCGAGCCGGCTCTCGGACAACGGGTAGCGCCGGTGTACGCACCGGTCGGCGAGCGCCACCGCCTCCCCCGCCCCGGTGCGGTAGAGCACCAGTGGCTCACCGAGCACCGTACGGGCGAGCAGACCCCGGCCGACCTCACCGCCGTAGGCCGCCACGTACCACTGGTCCCGGGCGAACACCATCCGACCGACCTCCTTCTCGACGAACGTCGATGCCACTGCATCATCGCGCGCGGCACCCGGTGACCGGGACGAGGTCTTCCACTGAGTGGAAGTCGGGGGCGGGGTCGGCCGGATTCCCGGGGAGGCGGGCGAGGCCTGCGGTCACGGCGGGTTCCCCACGATCGGCGCCCGACCGGCAGAATGAGCGGACGGCACGGTGACCCTGGCCTTCGACGACCGACCGGAGCCCGGCCGGGGCTGACCGCAGGGCACCCCCGTCGCGTACCCCCGGCGTGCCTGCGGCCGCCCCGCAGGCCGGACGCCATAGGGGATTGATCTGACGTCTGCCCGCCGTTGCCGGTCGGTGCGAATCGGCGCAGCCTGCCCACGAGGGGGATCTCAGGCATTGACGTCCACCACTGGAAACTCTAACGTCTGACGTATGACCGGTAGGCGGGCACCCCTACGCCGACCAGCACCGCCCCGCCCCAGGAGGCGTGCCGGACCACGCCCCGAGAAACGGAGAGTCCCCATGAACCACAGACAGCTGTTGAGCGCGGGGTTGACGTTGCTGCTCGGCGCGACCGCCACCCTCACCGCCGGCTGCGGCGACCGGGGCGGCGACGGGGCCGGTTCGGGCGGCGGCAAGGCGCTCATCGGGGTCGACTACCCGCGCTCGGACACCGACTTCTGGAACTCCTACATCAAGTACGTGCCGCAGTCCGCCCAGGAGTTGGGGGTCGACCTCAAGACCACCAACTCGCAGAACGACATCGCGAACCTCATCTCGAACGCGCAGACCTTCATGAGCCAGGGCGTCAAGGGGGTGGTGATGGCCCCGCAGGACACCGCCGCCGTCGCGCCGACCCTGAGCCAACTGGAGAGCCGCAAGATCCCGGTGGTCACCATCGACACCCGCCCCGACACCGGAAAGGTGTTCATGGTGGTACGCGCCGACAACCGCGCCTACGGCACCAAGGCGTGCCAGTTCCTGGGCAGCAAGCTCGGCGGCCGGGGCAAGGTCGTCATGCTCCAGGGCGGCCTGGACTCGATCAACGGTCGGGACCGCACCGAGGCGTTCCACGAGTGCATGGGCAAGGAGTTCCCCGGCATCAAGGTGTTCGGGGAGGCGACCGACTGGAAGGCCGACGTGGCGGCGTCGAAGCTTCAGACCCGCTTCGCCTCCGACCCGGACGTCAAGGGCATCTACATGCAGTCCTCCTTCGCCCTGTCGGGCACCCTGCAGATCCTCAAGCAGCGCGACCTCCAGGTGCCGCCGACCGACCCGAAGCACGTCTTCGTCGTCTCCAACGACGGCATCCCCGAGGAGCTGAAGAACATCGGCGACGGCCTGATCGACGCCACCGTCAGCCAGCCCGCCGACCTCTACGCCAAGTACGGGCTGGAGTACGCCAAGGCGGCGATCGAGGGCAGGACCTTCCAGCCCGGCCCCACCGAGCACGGCAGCACCATCATCCAGGTGCGCGAGGGCCTGCTCGAGGACCAGCTCCCCGCACCGCTCGTGACGTTGGACGGCGCACCGGTCGGGGGGCAGCCGACTGTGAAGTTCGACGACACGTCGCTGTGGGGCCGTCAGGCATGAGTGCCACCGCGCACCGCCCGACCGGCGGGCCGGTCGACGCCCACCCGCCGGTCGTCGAGGCCGTGGAGATCACCAAACGGTTCGGTTCCACCCTCGCCCTGTCCGAGGCGGGGATCGTGGTCCACCGCGGTGAGACGCACGCCCTGGTGGGGCGCAACGGCGCCGGCAAGTCGACGCTGGTGGGGATCCTGACCGGGCTGCAGGCCGCCGACGGTGGCGCGGTGGCCTTCGACGGGCGTCCGGCACCGCCGTTGGCCGACCGCGACGCGTGGCGGCAGCGGGTGGCGTGCGTCTACCAGAAGTCGACGATCATCCCCACCCTCACGGTGGCGGAGAACCTGTTCCTCAACCGGCACGCCCGCTCCCGCAGCGGTCTGATCCGCTGGTCGAGCCTGCGCCGGGAGGCGGAACAGCTGCTGGCGACCTGGTCGGTGGACGTCGACGTCCGCCAGCCGGCCTCCGCCCTCTCGGTCGAGCAGCGGCAGTTCGTGGAGATCGCCCGCGCGTTGTCCTTCGGTGCCCGGTTCATCATCCTCGACGAGCCGACCGCCCAGCTCGACGCGGCGGGCATCAACCGCCTGTTCACCCGGATCCGGGACCTGCGGGCGCACGGCGTGACGTTCCTGTTCATCAGCCACCACCTCCAGGAGATCTACGAACTCTGCGACCGGGTCACGGTCTTCCGCGACGCCCGGCACGTCGTCACCGCCCCGGTCGCCGAGTTGGACCGGCAGGCGTTGGTCGCCGCGATGACCGGGGAGGACGTGACGCTGCCGGCGGCCGGCCACCGACCCCCGACGTCCGCCGCGCCGGTGCTGCTGTCGGTGCGCGACCTGGTCACCTCGTCCGGCGCCGGACTGTCGATGGAGGCCAGGGCGGGCGAGGTCGTCGGCATCGCCGGTGGCGGTGGCAGCGGCAAGGTCGAGGTGGCCGAGGCGATCGTCGGTCTCGCCCGCCCCGCGGGTGGGACGGTCACCCTCGCCGGCCGGGTGCTGCGGCCGGGCAGCGTGCCCGACGCCCTCGACGCCGGCGTCGGTCTGGTGCCGCAGGACCGGCACCGGGAGGGTCTGGTGCCGTCGCTGTCCATCGCGGAGAACGTCACGATGACCGTGCCGGACCGGGTCGGGCGGTACGGCCTCATCTCGCCGGCCCGGCGGGACGCACTGGCCCGGGACACCATCGCCGAGTTGACGATCAAGGCGTCCGGGCCACAGGTGCCGGTCGCCGAGCTGTCCGGCGGCAACCAGCAGAAGGTCGTGATGGGCCGGGCGTTGGCCAACGATCCGCAGCTGTTGGTGCTGATCACGCCCACCGCCGGGGTCGACGTGCGGTCCAAGCAGACCCTGCTCGGTGTCGTCGAGGACGTGCGACGTCGGGGCGCCACCGTGCTGGTGGTCTCCGACGAGCTCGACGACCTACGGATCTGCGATCGCGTGCTGGTGATGTTCCAGGGCCGGGTGGTCGGCGAGATGGCCCACGGCTGGAGCGACAACGATCTGGTAGCCGCGATGGAAGGGGTGGACCTCCACCATGTCTGAGACGCTGTCCACCGGGAAGGCGTCGGCTCCTGCGCCACCACCGTCGCGTCCGCCGTCGTCGGCACCGTCGCGGAGCCTGGCCCTCGCCCGGCTGCGCGACCTGGCACTGGTGCCGGCGATCGTCGCGGTGGCGGTCGTCGGGTGGGTCATCAGCCCGGTGTTCCTGAGTTCCGACAACATCGTCAACGTGCTGCAGAGCATGTCCGAGATCGCCATTCTGGTGCTGGCCCAGACCATCGTGCTGATCACCGGCAAGATGGACCTGTCGTTGGAGTCCACCTTCGGGCTCGCGCCGGGCATCGCCGCCTGGCTCGTCGTCGACCCCGCGCTCACCCGGGGGCTGGGGCTCGGCCTGCTGCCGGAGGACTGGGCGGTGCCTGTGGTCCTGCTCGTCGGTGCCCTGGTCGGGGCGTTCAACGGGCTGCTCATCGTCCGGTTCGGCCTCAACGGCTTCATCGTGACGTTGGGCATGCTGATCATCCTGCGGGGGCTGCTCACCGGCATCTCCGGCGGACAGACCTTCTTCGCGCTGCCCGGGTCGATGACGTATCTCGGCTCCACCAGCTGGTTCGGGATACCGGCCTCGATCTGGGTGTCCCTGCTGTTGTTCGCCGCCGGGATCGTGGTCCTCGGCCACACCCGCGCGGGCCGGGCGTTGTACGCCATCGGCGGCAACGCCGACGCGGCCCGCGCCGCGGGCATCCGTACCGACCGGGTGCTGTGGATCGCGCTCGTCGTGGCCAGCGTGCTCGCCGCCCTGGCCGGGCTGCTGATCAGCGGCCGGCTGGCGGCGGTGCCGGCGGCCCAGGGCGACGGGGCGATCTTCCAGGTCTTCGCGGCGGCGGTGATCGGCGGGGTGAGCCTCAACGGCGGCAGGGGCAGCGTCTTCGGCGCCTTCACCGGCGTCCTGCTGCTCTTCATGATCATTAACGTGCTGACCCTGGCCGGGGTGCCCGCACAGTGGACCAACTTCCTCAACGGCGCCGTCATCCTGGTCGCCCTGGTGGTCTCGCGGATCACCGGCGGCAAGGTTCAGACCTGAACGCCTGACCGCACGAGCCACGCCACGAGACAGGCAGCAGACCGCCAACCGTTCCCCAACCCAGGAGTTCCGTTGACTGAGCGCATCTCGTCGGTAGAGACGATCGACGTACGCTTCCCCACCTCCGTCCACCGGGACGGGTCGGACGCGATGAACCCGTTCCCCGACTACTCCGCCGCATACGTCGTCGTGCGGACCTCGGCGGGCGCCGAGGGGCACGGGCTGGTCTTCACCGTGGGGCGCGGCACCGAGATCCAGGTCGCCGCCGTCCGGTCGCTCGCCGCGATGGTGGTCGGCCAGCCGGTGGACGAGCTGACCGCCGACCCGGGCGCCCTCGCGCGGCGACTCGTCGGCGACAGTCAGATCCGCTGGCTGGGCCCGGAGAAGGGTGTCGTGCACATGGCCGCCGGCGGCCTGGTCAACGCGGTGTGGGACCTCGCCGCCCGACGGGCCGGCAAACCCCTGTGGAAGCTGCTGGCCGACCTCACCCCGGAACAGCTTGTCGCCCAGGTCGACTTCCGCTACCTGCGCGACGCCCTCACCGAGGACGACGCGCTCGCGCTGCTGCGCCGGGCGGCCGACGGCCGGGCCGAACGGGAGAGCCGGCTGCGGGCCGAGGGTTATCCGGCGTACACCACGACCCCGGGCTGGCTGGGTTACGACGACGAGAAGCTGGCCCGGCTCTGCGTGGAGGCGGTACGGGACGGCTATCGACTGATCAAACTCAAGGTCGGCGGGAACCTGGCCGACGACGTACGCCGGATGGGCATCGCCCGGCGAGCCGTCGGGCCGGCGATCCGCCTCGCGGTCGACGCCAACCAGATCTGGGGCGTACCCGAGGCGATCCGGTGGATGCGCGAGCTCGCCGCGTTCGACCCGTACTGGATCGAGGAGCCGACGTCGCCCGACGACGTGCTCGGGCACGCCGCCGTCCGTACGGCGCTCGACCCGATCCGGGTGGCCACCGGCGAGCACGTGCACAACGCGGTGATGTTCAAACAACTGCTCCAGGCCGAGGCGGTCGACGTGGTGCAGATCGACGCCTGCCGGGTCGCCGGGGTGAACGAGAACCTGGCGATCCTGCTGCTCGCCGCGCGCTTCGGGGTGCCGGTCTGCCCGCACGCCGGCGGGGTGGGGCTGTGCGAGCTGGTGCAGCACCTGGCGATGTTCGACTTCGTCGCGGTCAGCGGCAGCACCGACGACCGGGCCATCGAGTACGTCGACCACCTGCACGAGCACTTCGTCGACCCGGCCCGGGTCACCGGCGGGCGGTACCTGACTCCCACCGCCCCGGGCATGAGCGCGGAGATCCTGCCGGCCTCGCTGGCCGCCTTCCGCTTCCCGGACGGTCCGCAGTGGACCTCCGCGCCGGCGACGGCGGGAGCGCCGACGGCATGATCATCGACGCGCACCACCACCTGTGGCGCCCGGAACGCGGATACGCCTGGCTGGACGCGCCCGAGCTGGCGACGATCCGCCGGCCGTTCACCCCGGCGGACCTGACCGCCGAGCTCACCGCGACCGGGGTGACCGGCACCGTGCTTGTGGAAGGGGGTCGCTGCCACAGTGACGAGGCCGCCGAGTTCCTCGGCTACGCCGCCGACACCGCGCCGATCCTCGCGGTGGTGGCCTGGCTCGACGTCGCGGCCGACGACGTGCCCGCCACCGTCGCGGCCTACCGCCGGCTGCGCGGCGGCGACCTCCTGGCCGGGGTGCGTTCGCAGGTGCAGGGGGAAGCGGATCCCGACTACCTCGACCGGGCCGACGTGCGTCGTGGTCTCGCCGAGATCGCCGCCGCCGGGCTCACGTTCGACCTGGTGATCCGCGCCGACCAGCTACCGGCGGCGGCCCGCGCGGCCGCGGCGGTGCCGCAGCTCAGGTTCGTCCTCGACCACCTGGGCAAACCCAGGATCGACCAGGGTACGGCGGGTCTGCACGGCTGGCGCGGTCCGCTGGCCGCGCTCGCCGCCAACCCCAACGTCACCGCCAAGCTGTCCGGTCTGGTCACCGAGGCCGGGCCGACCTGGTCACCGGAGGACCTCCGCCCCTTCGTCGAGGTGGCCGTGGCGGAGTTCGGCGCGGACCGGCTGATGTTCGGCTCGGACTGGCCGGTGTGCCTGCTCAGGTCGGACTACGCCGGAGTGTGCCGGGCGTTGACGGCGGCGCTGCCGCCCCTGTCGGAGCGGGACCGGCAGGACATCTTCGCCGGCACCGCCGTACGCACCTACGACCTGGCCCGGCGGGTCGCACCGCTCCCGCCACCGACCCGGACCGGATGACCCCGGCCACCGTCGGGCTCACGCATCGGCCGCCTTGGCGGCGAGCACCGTACGCAGCCACGCCTCGGAGGTGTTGACGTGGATCAGCGCGCTCGCCTGGGCGAGCAGTTGGTCGCGTGACCGTAGCGCGAGGTAGATCGCGTGGTGCTCGTCGATCGTCTGGTGCGCCGAGTTGCCCTCTATCAACCCCCGCCACACCCGGGCCCGCAGCGTCCGGCTGGACAACCCGTCGAGCAGCGAGGTGAGCGTCTCGTTGCCGGTGGTCGCGACGACGGTGTGGTGGAAGGCGGTGTCGAAGCCGATCAGCTTCTCCGCGTCGTCGGCCGCCGCCCGCATCTCGGCCAGGATGTGGTGCAGTTCGTCGAGCCTGGCGTCGGTCATCCGCAGTGCCGCCAGCCCGGTCGCCATCGGCTCCAGCATCCGGCGCACCTCCATCACCTCCAGCAGGGTGTCGTCGCGCAGCAGTTCCACCGCGACACCCAGGCCCTCCAGCAGCAACCGGGGGGCGAGGCTGGTGACGTACGTCCCGTCGCCTCGTCGTACGTCGAGCACCCGGGCCGACTCGAGCACCTTGACCGCCTCCCGGACGCCGCTGCGCGACAGGCCCATCTGCACGGCCAACTGCGGCTCGGGTGGGAGGCGCGCACCCGGCGGCAGCTCACCGCTGGAGATCATGCTCCGGATCTTCGCGATCGCGTCGTCGGTCAGTGCCACCCACGTCCCCCCTCTGGCCGACCCGTCGCGCCTCTTTCACGACAGTTCCACCCGCTGCGGCAGGCCACACCAATATAGAGACCCCAGAGGTGAACCGAGCTGACGACGACGGCGATCGGCGCCCCGGCGGATGGAGGGCGGACGCGGTTCCACGGGGCCGGCGTTCGGATCCCGGGCCGGACCGCCGTCGCCGGCCGCCTCTCCCTGTCCTGGACGGACGACCCGCGCCCGTCCAGGACAGGGATGGCTCAGGAGGCGGTGCAGACCGGGGTCAGGCCACTGGCCGCACCGGTGCCCTGGAAGCCGAACTCGGTGTACTGACCGGCGCTTACCGCGCCGTTGTAGTTGACGTTGCTGAACTGCACGGCGCCGCTGGTGCCGGTGCGGTTGGCGTTCCAGACGCTGGTCACCGTGGCACCGGACGGCAGGGTGAGCTGGACGTTCCAGCCACGGATCGGTGCGCTGCCGGCGGTGACCCGTACGGTGGCGACGAAACCACCGGTCCACGAGTTCAGCGAGACCGTGGCCGCGCAGCCGGCGGTCGACGGCGGCGTGGTCGGCGGGGCGGTGGTCACCGGCGGCGTGGTCGGCGGCGGGGTGGTCACCGGCGGAGTCGTCGGGGGCGCAGTGGTCGGCGGCGGGGTCGTCGGCGGGGCGGTCGTCACCGGCGGGGTCGTGGGCGGGGTGGTGCCCCGGCCCTTGTTCAGCTCGTCGAGGACCGCGTGGTAGGCGGCCTTCTTCTGGTAGCTGCCGTTGCCGCCGGTGAACAGCAGGCCCCGCTCCGAGGAGCGCCACGACTCGCTGTCGGAGATGCCCCAGACGGTGATGCCTGTGCACTTGGCGACGTTCAGGCAGGCCCGGACGACCTTGCGGTAGTTCTCCGCCTGGCCGGTGCCGATGTCGTTGTTGCTCAGGTCGTCGTCGATGTCGACCTCGGAGAGGTGCACCTCGACGCCGAGGTCGGCGAAGCGCTGGATGTTGGCCTGCAGGTCGTTGGTGATGATGCTGTTCGGGTTGTCGTTGAAGTGCGACTGGAACCCGACGCAGTCGATGTACTGCCGGTAGGTGCGGACGATGTCGTACAGCGCGTTGGCCTTGCGGTTCGGGCCGCCGCCCTGGACGGTCAGGCCCTCGACGTCGTAGTCGTTGATGCAGAGCTTGGTGGAGTACCCGCCGGCCTGCACTACCTGCTTGGCCCGGATGAACGAGTCCCGGATGACGTCGGTGTCACCGGCGTCGAAGAAGTCACCGTCACCGTTCGCGTCCCGGTTCATGCTGTGCGGCCACTGGTTGCGGCGGCGGCCGGTGTTGTTGTCCTCCAGCGACTCGTTGACCACGTCCCAGTAGGCGATCTTGCTGCCCCAGCGGTTGATGGCGTTGCCGATGAAGGTGTTCAGCGTCGCCTGGCTGGCGCCCTGGAGCGCGCCGGCCTGCGAGTGCCACACCAGGGTGTGCCCCCGGACCACCATGTTGTTGCTCTGCGCGTGGTTGACCAGCTGGTCCGCGCCGCTGGTGTTCTGTAGCCCACCGCTCGACGTGGCGATCCGGTCCGGCTTCATGTCGTTCTCGGGGGTCAGCTGGCTGAATTCCTGACCGAGGATCGGGTAGAGCCGGTTGGGCGAGGCGGCGGTGCCGAAGAACAGCCCGGCCTTGGCGGCCGCGGCGCGCAGCGTGGTCTCGGCTGCGGCGGCCGGGCTGCTGGACTGGACCGCCACCCCACCGCCGACAAGTAACAACACCGCCATCGGCAAAGCCGTCCTGCTGACTTTCATCCGCTGCCTCAGGGTGTTGCTCACAGGTCCTCCTCGATGCACGACGCCAACAATCGATAGACATACATCCATGCCGAAGGGCCAGTATCGATACCGCCCGGCCACACTGTCAACAACTTTCGGAAATATTCCGGAAACCGCCATTCGGGCACGGGCATACATTTATGCAGGTGGGGTGAGCACCACCAGACTCGGGAAGGCCGGCGGCAGGCGGTCGCGGGCACCGTCCACGGCACCGTCACCGAAACATTCGAAGACCGGCCCGTACGGAACGCTACCCGCGTGCCGGTGGGACGGCGCCTGGCGCGCGTCCGCCGGGTCGGGCAGGAATACTCGCCTGATGACGTGGAAGGTGCTCCTCGGCATCGGCATCGCGCTCGCCGCCTCCTGGACGGCCCTGACGATCGGCCTGCTGCTGGTGCGGCCGAAGGGATCCCTACTCACCGAGGCGATCCGGATCCTGCCCGACCTCATCCGGATGCTGCGCCGGCTGGCCACCGACCCGGGCCTGCCAACCGGCGTCCGGGTGCGGCTCTACCTGCTGATCGCCTACCTGGCGAGCCCCGTCGACCTGATCCCCGACGTGATCCCGGTGCTGGGTTTCGCCGACGACGCCATCATCGTGGCGGCCGTGCTGCGCTCCGTGGTCCGTCGCGCCGGCATCGACGCCGTCGCACGACACTGGGCGGGCACCCCGGACGGATTCACCGCCGTATGCCGACTCACCGGAGTCCGCCCCACCCCGTGACGCCCGGCTTCTTCCCGCCACGGCCCACCGAGCCGGTGCGTGCCGACCGAGCCGGTGCCTCGCGCCCTGTCCGGGCCGGGCCGGATCCGCCGCGAGTCCGTCGACGCCGACGCGGCCGGGGAAGGATGGCCCTCCCCCGGCCGCGCGGTCTCCGCCTCAGCGGACCGGCAGGTCGCGCCGGCGGGTCGGATCGAGGTGCCGGGCGTACGCGCCGGTGGTGAAGAAGGCCGGCAGGTCCTCGCCGAGGGCGGTGTCCTCGACGATCCGGGCGGCCCGCACGGCGCGGTCCCGGTCGGTGCCCGCGCGCCCGCTCACCAGGGCGGCCAACTCCTCGGCGAGGATCGACCGGACCAGGTCGTCGGTCACGCAGCCGCCGTCGGCCAGCGGGGTGCCGTGGTGCCGCCACTGCCAGACCTGGCAGCGGGCGATCTCGGCGGTGGCGGCGTCCTCCATCAGGTTCGACAGGGCCACCGCGCCGGTGCCGCCGAGCCACGCGTCGAGGTAGCGCACCGCGACCGCGATGTTGGCGCGTAGCCCGGCGGCGGTGACCCGGCCGGGGGTCTTGTCCACGGCGAGCAGGTCGGCGGCGGTCACGGTGACGTCGTCCCGCAGCCGGTCGAGCTGGTGGGGACGGTCGCCCAGCACCGCGTCGAACTCCTCCCGGCAGGTGTCCACCAGGCCCGGGTGGGCCACCCACGAACCGTCGAACCCGTCACCGGCCTCCCGCCGCTTGTCCGCCCGCACCCGGCCGAGGGCGACCTCGTTGACCTGTGGATCCCGGTTCGGGATGACGGCGGCCATCCCGCCGATCGCGTGCGCTCCCCGCCGGTGGCAGGTGGCCACCAGCAACTCGGTGTACGCGCGCATGAACGGCACCGTCATGGTCACCTCGGAGCGGTCCGGCAGGACGAAGTCCG
The DNA here is from genome assembly GCF_055517075.1 of Micromonospora sp. DSM 43699. Classification (NCBI taxonomy): domain Bacteria; kingdom Bacillati; phylum Actinomycetota; class Actinomycetes; order Micromonosporales; family Micromonosporaceae; genus Micromonospora; species Micromonospora sp. DSM 43699. Next base: position 38,657 of record NZ_JBTMMT010000019.1, on the reverse strand, counting down.
GCCACTGCCCGAAGTTCTTGATCACACTGAAGATGTAGTCCCACCGGCCCGCGTTCAGCCCCGCCGAGTGCTCACGCAGCTCGTAGAGGATCTCCTCCATCTCGAAGGCGGCGGTGATCGTCTCGATCAGCGTGGTGGCCCGGATGGTGCCCCGCGGCAGGCCGAGGCGTTGCTGGGCGAAGACGAAGACGTCGTTCCACAGCCGCGCCTCCCGGTGGCCCTCCAGCTTCGGCAGGTAGAAGTACGGCCCGGCGCCCGCGTCGAGCTGCCGCCGGGCGCAGTGGAACAGGTGGAGCCCGAAGTCGACCAGGCTGGCCGAGATGGGCCGCCCGTCGACCACGATCCCCTTCTCCACCAGGTGCCAGCCGCGCGGACGGACGACGATGGTGGCCAGTTCCTCGCCGAGGACGTACCGCTTGCCACGGGGGTCGGTGAAGTCGATGCGCCGGTCCAGGGCGTCGATCAGGTTGAGCTGGCCGGAGACGACGTTGTGCCAGGTCGGCGCGGTGGCGTCCTCGAAGTCGGCGAGCCACACCTTCGCCCCGGAGTTGAGCGCGTTGACAGTCATCCGGCGGTCGGTCGGTCCGGTGATCTCGACCCGCCTGTCGACCAGGCCGGGTGCGGGCGGGGCCACCCGCCAGCCCGGGTCGGCGCGGATCGCGGCGGTCTCCGGCAGGAAGTCGGGGAACTGACCGGTGGCGTAGCGGTCCCGGCGGGCCCGGCGGGTGTCCAGCAGGGCCACCCGACGGGCGGCGAACTCGCTGTCCAGCGCGACCAGGAACTCCAGCGCGTCGGCGGTGAGGACCTCGTCGAACCGGTCGGCCAGCGGGCCGACGATCTCGTATCTCATGCGAACTGCTCCTCTTCGGTGGAGCCGCGCAGGGCGGTGGTCTCGGCCGCCGGGTTGAGCACGGTGCTGATCAGGTCGAAGTAGCCGGTGCCGACCTCGCGCTGGTGCTTGACGGCGGTGTAGCCGGCCGGTTCGGCGGCGAACTCCCGCTCCTGCAACGCCACGTAGGCGGACATGCCGTCGGCGGCGTAGCCCCGGGCCAGGTCGAACATCGAGTAGTTGAGGGCGTGGAAGCCGGCCAGGGTGATGAACTGGAACCGGTAGCCCAGGTGACCGAGTTCCCGCTGGAACTTCGCGATGGTGGCATCGTCGAGGTGCTTGCGCCAGTTGAACGACGGCGAGCAGTTGTAGGCGAGGAGTTGGTCCGGGTACTCGGACTTGATCGCCTCGGCGAAGCGGCGGGCGACCTCCAGGTCGGGGGTGGAGGTCTCCATCCAGAGCAGGTCGGCGTGCGGGGCGTAGGCCAGGCCCCGGGCGATGCACGGGTCGATGCCGTTGCGCACCCGGTAGAAGCCCTCGGCGGTCCGCTCGCCGGTGACGAACGGCCGGTCCCGCTCGTCCACGTCGGTGGTGAGCAGGGTGGCGGCCTGCGCGTCGGTGCGGGCGATCACCACCGACGGCACCCCGGCGACGTCCGCGGCGAGCCGGGCCGCCTCCAGGGTGCGGACGTGCGCCCCGGTGGGGACGAGCACCTTGCCGCCGAGGTGGCCGCACTTCTTCTCCGCGGCGAGCTGGTCCTCCCAGTGCACGCCCGCCGCACCGGCCCCGATCATCGCGGTCATCAGCTCGTAGGCGTTGAGCGGTCCGCCGAAGCCGGCCTCGGCGTCGGCGACGATCGGTGCCAGCCAGTCGGTCCCGCCGCCGTCGCCCTCGGCGGTGGTGATCTGGCCGGCGCGCAGCAGCGCGTTGTTGATCCGGCGCACCACGGCGGGCACCGAGTTGGCCGGGTAGAGACTCTGGTCGGGGTAGGTGTGTCCGGCGAGGTTGGCGTCCGCGGCCACCTGCCAGCCGGACAGGTAGATCGCCTTGAGTCCGGCCCGGACCATCTGCACGGCCTGGTTGCCGGTGAGCGCGCCCAGGGCGTGGACGTAGTCCTCGGTGTGCAGCAGCTGCCACAGCCGCTCCGCCCCGCGCCGGGCCAGGGTGTGCTCCTCCTGGACGGCGCCGCGCAGCCGGACCACGTCCTCGGCGCGGTAGCTGCGGCGCAATCCCCGCCAGCGCGGGTCGGTCTCCCACTCGGTACGCAACCGCTCCACGGCGTTCTGCATGATGTCGTCTCCTCGGATGTCGTGCCGCCGGCACCGGATTCGTCGTGCCGCCCGGCGTCGCCGAACGCGTCGCCCGGCCGGCGTGTCACCCACGGTCACACGGTGTCCAGGGCGTGGTCGAGGGACGGAAGAAGCCAAGTTCTGAGAAGTTCACACCCGGTTCTGCGAAGTTGCGAACAGGTATATTCGCACTCTGCCAAGGGTGCTGGGCTGCCGAAAGAGCAGCGGGGAGGTGAGCGTGACGAGCAAGACCTTCGCGGGTGCCCGGCTGCGCCGGATGCGTGAGGACCGCGCGCTGAGCCAGTCCCGGCTGGCCCGACTGCTCAACATCTCGCCCAGCTACCTCAACCAGATCGAGCACGACACGCGTCCGCTGACCGTGCCGGTGCTCATGCGCATCACCGAGGTGTTCGGCGTCGACCCGACAGTGTTCGCCCCCCGGGACACCCCACGGCTGGTCGCCGGGTTACGTGAGGCGCTGCCCGGCCGACCGGGCGTCGCCGACCTCACCGAACTCGCCACCCGGCTGCCCGAGGTCGCGGAGGCCGTGCTCGACCTGCACCGCCGCTACCGGCAGGCCGACGAGCAGCTCGCCGAGCTGCTGGGCGACCGGGACACGGTCGGGCGCAGCCCGCACGACCGGGTGACCGAGTTCTTCTACCGCCGGCAGAACTACGTGCCGGATCTGGACGAGGCGGCGGAGCGGTTGGCGGCGACGATCGGGATGCGCCGGGGTGAGGTCCGGTCCACGTTGCAGGACCGGCTCGACAAGCGGCACGGCGTGCAGGTCCGCCGCGACGACGCCACCCTGCTCGGCGACGAGCTGCACCGTTACCGGCCGCAGACCCGCACCCTGCACCTGTCGACGTCGCTGCGGGCCGGGCAGGAGGCCATGCGGATGGCGGCGCAGATCGCCCTGCTGGAGTACGCCGACGTGATCGACGAGATCGTGGAGGAGGAACGGTTCGACGACCCGCAGACCCAGATCCTCACCCGGGTCGGCCTGGCCAACTACTTCGCCGCCGCGCTGATCCTGCCCTACGAGCCCTTCCTGGCGGCCGCCGAGCAGCACCGGTACGACATCGAGCTACTCACCCAGCATTTCACCATGGGCTGGGAGACGGTCTGCCACCGGCTCAGCACGCTGCAACGACCCCGGGCGCGCGGGGTGCCGTTCTCGTTCGTCCGGGTCGACCGGGCCGGCAACATGTCGAAACGCCAGTCCGCCACCGGCTTCCCGTTCTCGCTGACCGGCGGCACCTGTCCGCTGTGGAACGTCTACGAGGCGTTCAGCGCGCCCGGCCGGGTGGTGGTGCAGGTGGCCGCGATGCCCGACGGGCAGCGCTACCTGTGGATCGCCCGCACCATCACCCGGCACCACGGCGGCTACAACCAACCCGGCAAGGTCTACGCGATCGGGCTCGGCTGCGAGACCCGGCACGCCGACCGGCTGGTCTACTCCACGGGGATCGACCTGTACGCGACCGACGCCGTCACGTCGATCGGCCCCGGCTGCAAGACCTGCGAGCGGATGACCTGCCCGCAGCGGGCCGCCGCCCCGATCAGCGGGCGGCTCGACCTGGACGAGAACCGCAGCACCTTCATCCCGTACCCGCTGAAGGGCTGACCGGCCCGACCGGTCAGTCCAGGCTGATCACGGGGCGGGTCAGGATCTCGTCGGCGTACCCGTCGTCGGAGGCGAGCCACCGGCCGAAGTCCCCGTCGCGGTAGGCGGTCGCGAGGGTGAGCCAGCCCAGGAAGAAACCGCTGCCGCCGCAGGCGGTGACACCGCCGTCGCCGCCGCACACCACTGTCGGCTCGGTCGTCACCTCGTACCGGTAGGGATCCTGCCCGATGGCCAGCCCCCACAGGTTCGGCGTCCGGTGCACCCCGTCCGGGTACTCGTCCGGGTAGCCGTCGGCGGGGGTGTCGTCGCCCCAGCGGAACAGTGTGGTCGCGCCGGCGCCGCAGGCCCACTCCCACTCGTCCGGGGTGGCGGTCCGCAGGCCGAGGCCGGCGAGGGCGGCCACCGCCTCGTCGTAGTCGGCCTCCTCGACCGCCCAGGCCCGGGTCACCCGGCCGGTACGGTCGAGTTCGACGGTCAGCCCGTCGGCGGAGCGCACCGTGGTGGCCCCGTCCCCCCGGTGGCCGATCGACGCGACGAGTTCACGGACCCGCGGGTCGTCCGGGGGCAGCGGGAGCCCGCCGGGTTCGCAAGCCTCCACCGCGACCAGCATCGCCGGCAGGTCGACGGCGCGCACCGGCGAGGTCAGCGCGTCGACGTGCGCGGCCAGCGGTGGCAGGCCGTACTCCTCGGCGCTGTCGGCGTAGCTGGCCAGCTGGCCAGCGTCGGGGTTCAACCGGGCCGCGTCGTAGCCGAGCGTCGGCCGCCCGCCGGGCACCAGCGCGAACCGCAGTCCGCCCCGGTCGAACAGCGCCGTCCGGTGCGACCGTCCCGCGTAGCCGTTGTCCCGCAGGCCCACCAGGGTCAGGTCGTGCCGGGCGGCGATCTCCCGGGCCAGCCGCTCGGCGGCCTCGTCGGAGCGGTCGTTCCACTGCGCGACACGGAGATCGGCGTACGGCATCGCGCCAGGATAGAGGGGCGGCGGTCCCGGCGCCCGCGTGGTCCGCCGGCCGGCGCGCCGCTGCCTCCTCGGCCCGTCGGTTCCGTCGGCTGTCAGTATCCGATCCGGAAGGTGGCGTCCTGCTTGTCGGTGGCCGGCGAGCCGCTCGTGATCGGGTCGATGCGCAGCAGGTAGTCGTAGTGGCGCAGGTAGCGATCCGGGAAGTTGTACGAGCGGAACGATGTCCAGGACGCGTCGGCGAAGCCGGCCGTCCGGTGGAACGTCGCGTCGGCCCGGAAGGCGCTCGTGCCGTCGTTCGCCGCCAGCCGGATCGCGTAGTCGTAGTGGCGCAGGTACCGGTCCGGATAGTTCACCGAGCGGAACGACACCCCGGCCGGATCGGCCAGGCCCGGCACCAGCGTCCACAGCTGGTCCTGGTACGGGTCGAAGGGGTACGCGTCGATCCGCCCGACGTTGTCGCCGTGCCGCAGGTAACGGTCCGGGAAGTTGTACGACTTCACCCGGTTCCACGCCGGCACACCCCAGGCGGCGGTGAGCGCGGTCACCTCGGCCGAGGTGAGCGGGGTGATGCCCGGGTGCTTGGAGTTCAGCGGCTGGGTATACGACCGGTCGTTGAGCAGGCTCCACGCGCCGCCGGCCACGTTGGTGGTCTGCCAGCAGAAGAACCGGCCGTTGGGGCTCCACGTGTCGCCCCACAGGTACCAGGTGTCCGCGGTGTGGGACTTGACGATCTGCGGTGCCTCGACGCCCCGGCCGGGGCCGATGGCGGCGGTGTGGATGCTGAAGCTGCCCGGGTCGAGGGTGGTCGAGCGGGTGCCGAGCAGGGTGCTGTTCGTGTTGTTCTTGAAGTACATGTAGTTGACCCCGTTGACGCTGACGAAGCTGCCGTCGATGGCGTCGTAGCCGGGGTCGAAGAACGTCTGCGGGGCGGACGCGGTCACGAAGTCGCTGGTGTAGTTCACCATCAGCACGTTGCGGCCACCGGTGACCGCGGAGTAGACGACCGCGTACCGCCCGCGCCCGGCGTCCCAGTACGCCTCGGGGGCCCAGGCGTGGGTGGCGAGGGAGTGCACCTTCAACAGCCGGTACCCGGTGAAGGTGCGCAGGTCGGTGGAGTCCCAGACGTGCAGGTACTGGCTCTGGTAGTTCCAGTCGGTGCCGTTGAGGTCGGTGGCGAGCACCACGAACCCGCCGGTCTGCTTGCGCAGGATGAACGGGTCGCGCAGGCCCCGGCTGCCCAGCGTCGGGGTGGCGACGGGCCGGTTCTGGTTCAGCGGGGTCCAGTTCAGGCCGTCGGTGCTGACGGCGAGGTGCAGCCCGTAGTTGGCGGCGGTCATGCTCGGTGACTCGGTGAAGTACGCCATGGCGTAGCCGTCGCCGGGGGCGGCAGACGCGGTCGAGGGACGCAGCAGGGTCGCCCCGGCGACGGCGGCGCCGGTGGCGGACAGCAAGGTACGACGCTTCAACTGATCACCTCGGGGTGGCGGGTGGCAGTGCGGCACTGACCTCCGTACGTTATCGCTAACATCGATGACGTCAAGTGTTAACGCGGTCCGCGAATCCGCACCCGCTCGAACGCGGCGGGCCCCGGGCTGTCGCTGGTGGACACGCGGGCTCACCCCACCCGAACCGCCCTACGGGCCGTCCCGCGTGGTGTCGTCGACGCCGGACCGCAGTCGGGCGAATGCCCGGTCGGCGTCGGCGACAGCCGCCGCGGCGATGTCGTTGACCGAGACCCGGTCGAAGCCGTGTGCCTCGACGCCAGCGGCGTCGCCACCGCCAACGGGACCAAGCTCATCCTCTGGTCCCGCAACGGTCAGCAGAACCAGCAGTGGAGCGCCCGTAGCCTGACCACCCCGCGACGACCGGTCGACCGGGCCGCCCCACAAGGTCCACGGGGGCGGCCCGGTCGGCGGCCGGGCCGGACGGCTCCACGGTGTCGGGCCGATTCAGTCGACCGGGCCGATTCAGTCGACCGGGCCGATTCAGTCGACCGGGCCGGTCGGCGTCGTTCCCGGGCCGCTCCCGGCCGCCCAGCGGCGCAGCGCGCGGCGCAGGTTGCCGCCGAACACGTCGGCCGCCTCGGCGGTGGAGAGCCCGTCGAGCCCGACCGGGTGCAGGGTCTGCGCGAACGACACGTGGTCGAGGCTGGGGGCGAAGTCGGAACCCCAGTAGAGCCGTTGCGCCCCGAAGTGGTGCAGCAGCGTCTCGACGAAGGGCCGGGCGGCGGCGTGCGGGTAGCCCTCGGCGGGGTCGCTGACGGCGTACAGGCCGGAGACCTTGACCCCGACGTGGGGCAGCCGGGCCAGGTCGGTCAGCGGGGCGAGCCGGTCGGCGGCGGCCGAAAGGTCCGGGACGGTCGGCTGCCGGCCGGGCAGGCCGAGGTGACTGAACAGCACCGGGCACCCGTCGAGGCCGGCCAACGCCGGGCCGAGCCGCCCGGCCGCCTCGGGTGGGGCGTTGAGGCTGAGCAGCGTCGCGGTGTCGTTGAGCGTCCCGGCGGTCCGCGCCAGCCAGCCGGCGAAGGTGTCGGCGGCGGCCGGGTCGGGCAGGTACGCCGCGATGCCGGCGAACCCCGCCGACCGGAAGCGGTCCAGCCCGGCGGGGTCGACGCCGGTGACCGGAACGTACGCCAGCGGGGCGATCCAGTCGTGCGCCGCCGCGAGCCGGGCCAGGTGCCGGTTGTTGCCGGTGAACTCCGGGCCACCCTCGTAGCCGACCACGAGGGCCCGCGCGATGCGGTGTTCGTGGCGCAACGTCCGGTAGACGGCGAGTTCGTCACCCCCGGCCGGTGACCTTCCGTACCGGCCGGGATAACCGTCGGCGAACAGGTGCAGGTGGGCGTCGGCGCGTTCCATGGCCGGACCCTAACCGATTCTGAGCTGCCCATTGACGCGGGAGGACCCCTCGCTTAGGTTCTTGTCTCAATTAGGTCCGGATTATCGGACGCAGGCGAGGAGTGGACCGCGTGGTGCAGGCGCACGAGGACGTTGACGATCTGGTACGGCTGCGTCGGCAGCTCCACCAGCATCCCGAGCTGCGGTTCACTGAACAGCAGACCGCTGCCGTGCTCGCCGGGCGGCTCGCGCCGATCGCCCGGGTCCGCACCGGCGTCGCCGGCACCGGCCTGCTCGCGGAGATCGAAGGACGTACCGAAGGACCCTCGGTGCTGCTTCGGGCCGATATGGACGCCTATCCGGTGCAGGACGCCAAGCAGGTGCCCTGGGCGTCGACCAACCCGGGCGTCTGCCACGCCTGCGGGCACGACGTGCACATGACCGTGATGGCCGGTGTCGCCGCCCGGCTCGCCGCCGACCCGCCCGCCCGGGGCTCGGTGACCGTGCTGTTCCAACCGGCCGAGGAGATCCCCTTCGGCGCGACCTCCGGCGCCGCCGCGGTGCTCGCCGACGAGGCCCTGCGCGACAGGCGCTTCGACGCCGTCCTCGGCCTGCACTGCTGGCCGGACCTGCCGGTGGGGACGATCGGGGTGGACCGGCTGACCGCGATGGCGGCCAAGGACGCCTTCCGCTTCGAGGTGACCGGCCGGGCCGCGCACGCCGCCACCCCGGCCCTGGGCCGGGACGCCATCCTCGGCCTCGCCGGCATCGTCAACCTGCTGCACGCCGGGGTGGCCCGCTCCCGCAACCCGCACGAGCTGGTGGCCTTCAACATCGGCACCATCTCCGGTGGGGCCAGCCAGAGCCAGGTCGCCGAGCGGGCCGAGGCCACCGGCACGCTGCGCACCCACGACGAGGCCGTCCGCGCCCGGCTCAAGGAGGTCATCGAGCGGATCGCCCGGCAGCAGGCCGCCGCGCTCGACCTCGGGCTGCGGTTCACCTGGGCCAACGAGATGCCCCCGGTCCGCAACGCGGCGGCCCTGGTGGCGCTCGCCCGCGCCGAGCTGCCCGGGGTGGTCGAGCTCGCCGACCTCACCGAACCCCCGCTGACCACCGACGACTTCGCGCTGCTCGCCGCGCTCGGCCCCAGCCTGTACGTCAAGCTGGGCGTCACCGGCGAGCGGGGCGGCGCACCGCTGCACTCCGGCGCCTTCGACGTCGACGAACGCTGCCTCGGCGTCGGGGTGGCCGCCCTGGAGCGGCTCACCCGGGCGGTGCTCGACGGCCGGCTGGCCGCTCCCGACGGTCACGGGGACGCCGGGGCCGGCCAGCCCGGCACGGGTGACCGTGCCGGCACCGTCGAGGCGGTCGGGGCATGAGCCCGTCGGTGGCGGTGATCGGGGCCGGGGCGTTCGGAGTCCGGCACCTGGCCGGGTACCGGTCGCTCGGCGTGCCGGTGGCCGCCCTGGTCGAGCCGGACGCCGCGACCCGCGCCCGGGTGGCCGCGCAGTACCAGGTGCCGCGGACGTACGCCGACGTCGCCGAGCTGCTCGCCGACGCGACGCCGGACGCCGCCTCGGTCTGCGTGCCCGGCCCGGCGCACCGGACGGTGGCCGTGACGCTGCTCGACGCCGGAGTGCCGGTGCTGGTGGAGAAGCCGCTCGCCACCACAGTCGCCGACGCCGCCGCCATCGTCGCCACCGCCGAGCGCACCGGGGTGCTCTGCCAGCCGGGGCACCTCCTGCGGCACAGCCCACCGCACCGGGCCCTGCACGACGCGATCCGCGCCGGCCGGCTCGGCGACGTGCTCGCCGTGTCGTCCCGCCGTGACCGGCCCCGCACCCTGAGTCGGCTCTTCCCGCGCGAACACCCCGCGCTGCTCACCGCCGTCCACGACATCGACCTGGCCCTCTGGTACGCCGGAGCGCCAGTGGTCGAGGTCCGCGCGGCGGCCCGGACCCGACCCGGATCGGCGACCCCGGTCCTGGTGTGGGCGGAGCTGCGACACGCCAACGACGTGGTGTCGTCGATCCGCAACAGCTACCTGCTTCCCGAGAGCACCCCCCACCACACCTCGGACCTGGTCGAGGTGTACGGCACCGACGGGGTCGCCCACGTCGACCTCGGCCACCCCACGCTGCTCGTCCAGGGCGAGCCGACCGAGGCGCCGGACTGGCTGCTGTCCCCGGTCGACGGCGGCGGCGCGCTCGCCGCCGAGCTGCGGCACTTCCTGAGCCGGATCGACGGCACCGCACCGACGGCTGTCGTCCCGCTCGCCGACGGACTGCACGTGGTGCAGGTCGCCGAGGCCGTGGCCGGCAGCGCCGACAGCGGCGGCGCGGTCCGCCGACTCCCCTGAGCCCCCCCCACTTGTGACAGGAGCTAAAACCGATGTTTCGACGGAGATTGGCCGGCGTCCTCGCCGCCGGCATGGCCGCCGCCGCCCTGCTGACCGGGTGCGGTGGCGACGACGCCGCCGACGGCCCGGTCACCCTCAAGGTGCTGACCTGGGAGCCGGGCGGCGCCGAGTACTGGAAGCAGGTCAAGACCAGCTTCGAGGGCAGCCACCCGGACATCAAGCTGGAGATGCAGTCCGTCCCGTTCGACAAGTACCCCGAGGTGCAGGGCCCCTACATCACCTCGCAGTCGGGGCCGGACGTGATGGCCAACAACGCCGGGCTGGAGCTGTTCGACAGGCGCGGGGCGTACGTGCCGCTGGGTGACAAGGCCGCCGAGATCACCAAGGACCTGGTCACCTACAGCGGGGCCTGCGAGGGCTTCGACACCGGCAAGACCTGCTACGGGGTGCCGTTCTCCTACCAGGGCAACGTCCTGTACTACAACAAGGCCGTCCTGACCGCCGCCGGGTTGAACCCGGAGCAGCCCCCGGCCACCTGGGACGAGTTCGGGGCCGCCTGCGAGGCGGTGAAGAAGGCCGGCAAGACCTGCCTGGCGCTGGGCCTGTCCGGCACCTTCCCCGCCTACTGGGACTTCCCGGAGATCGCCCGCAACTACCTCACCGAGGACGACATCCGGGCGCTGCTCGCCGGGAAGCTGTCCTGGAAGGACCCGAAGCTGGTGTCGGTGCTCGGCAAGCTGGCCGAGATCACCACCAAGGGCTGGGCCAACAAGAACGCCCCGTCGATCACCATGCTCCCCGACGGCGCGGACATCTTCCAGCGCGGCGACGCCGCGTTCGCCGGCACCATCATCTCCGACGCGGTGAACTGGGAGGCGTTCGGCAAGGCCCTCGGCGACGACAAGCTCGGCGTCACCCGGTGGCCGACGATCGACCCGGCCGCGCCGCTCGCCGGCAAGTTCTCCGGCATCGAGGGCGCGGTCTACGGGGTCACCCAGTGGAGCGAGAAGAAGCAGGCCGGCCTGGAGTTCATCAGCTGGCTCGCCGGTAAGGAGAACGGCGAGCTCTGGGTGAAGTACGGCAAGGGACAGCCGCTGAACAAGACCGTCGACAAGGCGCTGCTGCCGTCGTCGCCGGCCTTCGTCAAGATCCAGGAGCTGGTCGCCCAGCCGACCCTGCACGCCGGCGTGATGCTCTCCGGCCCGGAGGCCGACGCCCTGGCCCGGGGCTGGCAGCAGGTCACCCTCGGCCAGCTCACCGTGGACAAGTGGGCCGACCAGATGCAGCAGGCGCTGGAGCGCAGCCCCACCAAGAAGCAGGGCAAGTAACCACCGGCGGGGGGGGGGGGGGGGGGGGGGGGGCCCCCCCCCCCCCCCCCCCGACCCGGGGAGAGGAACCCTGATGACGATCTCCACCGCGCCGGTGTCGGACCCGGTGGGCGCCGACGCCCCGCCCGCGCCGACCCGCCGGCCGCCCCGCCCCGGGCGGGCCCGGGAGTGGTGGCTCGGTGCCGCGCTGGTGCTCCCCGCCCTCGTCCTGGCCGTGCTGTTCAAGCTGGTGCCGCTGGTACGCGGGGTGATCACCAGCTTCGAGTCGTCAAGCGGCTTCGGTGGCGGCGAGTTCGCCGGGGCGGACAACTACACCCGGATGTTCGACGACCCGATGGTGCTCACCAGCTTCCGCAACGCGCTGCTGGTGGTGGCGACCCTGCCGGTGTGGATCGTGCTCCCGCTGATCCTGGCGTTGCTGATCCACCAGCGGTCCCCCGGGTGGAAGTTCTTCCGGGCGGTGTACTTCGTGCCGTACACCATCGCGCCGATCGTGGTCGGCATCATGTTCCGGCAGATCCTCGCCCCCGACGGGCCGCTGAACGCCCTGCTGCGCTTCGTCGGCCTGGAACCGCTCGCGATCGAGTGGCTCAACGGCCGCTACAGCGCGTTGTTCTCGCTGGTGGCGGTCGCCCTGTGGAGCTTCTTCGGGCTCGGGGTGATGACCTACCTCGCCGGCCTGGCCACCATCCCCGAGGAGACCCTGGAGGCGGCCTACCTGGACGGTGCCGGGTTCTTCCGGCGGCTGTGGTCGGTGGTCGTGCCGATGCTGCGCCCGACCGTGGCGTACTGGAGCGTGCTCTGCGCCTCGGGCGTGCTGATCTGGCTGTTCCCGCTGATCTACGCGCTGACCCAGGGCGGCCCGGGGGACGCCACCATGCTCCCCGAGTACCTGGTCTTCCTCACCACCTTCCAGTTCCTGGACCGCGGCTACGGCTCCGCCATCGGCATCGCCCTGTTCGTCTTCGTCGCCGTGCTGTCGATCTTCAGCGTCCGGCACATGTTCACCGAGGGGACGCGTAAGCCGCGATGAACCCGCGACACTTCGCCCGGATCGGGCGCTACCTGCTGACCTTCGCGCTTGTCGTCGTCGCCGTCGCGGCGATCTACCCGCTGCTGTTCACCGTGGTCAGCTCCGTGAAGACCCAGTCCGGTTTCGCCGACGACCCGCTGGGCCTGCCGGCCGGGATCACCTTCGAGAACTACCTGGAGGCGTTCCGCCGGATGGACATGCCCCGGCTGCTGCTCAACTCGCTGATCACCACGCTCGGCGGGTTGGTGCTGTCGGTGCTCGCCGCCCTGCTGGTCGCGTACGCGGTGACCAAGCTGCGGTTCCGGGGCGGCAAGGTGGTCTTCCTGCTGATCATCGTGACGCTGACCATCCCCAGCCAGGCGATCATCTACCCGCTCTACCAGACGGTGCTGGACCTGGGCATGTCCGGCCAGTACCAGGGCCTGATCCTGGCGTACGCGGCGTTCGGGCTGCCGCTGGGCACCTACCAGCTCGCCGGCTACTTCCAGCAGGTGCCCGACGAGCTGATCGAGGCGGCCCGGGTCGACGGCGCGGGACACCTGACCATCCTGTTCCGGCTGCTCGCCCCGATCGCCACCCCGGCCATCGCGGCGCTGGCCATCTTCAACTTCGTCTGGATGTGGAACGACCTGCTGCTGCCGCTTGTCATCATGGGCGGCTCGGACAGCAAGACGCTGATGGTCGGCGTCTCCCTGCTCAGCGGCCAGTACGACGTGTCGGTGCCGCTGGTCAGCGCCGGCCTGATCGTGGCGCTGCTGCCGGTGCTGATCGTCTACCTGGTCTTCCAGCGGCAACTCGTCTCCGGCGCGCTCGCCGGCTCCGGCAAGTGACCCCGACCGGCCGAACCCGGGTGACCCCGACCGGCTGTGCCCGGGTGGCGGCGGTCGGCCCGGTCCGGGTGACGACGGTCGGCCCGGTCCGGTGGGGGCGTCGGTGAGTGGGGCGGCCGGGCCGGGTGAGCAGGTGTGCCACCTCTACCGGCTGCGCCCCGGCGCGGAGGCCGAATACGAGCGGCGGCACGCCCGGGCGTGGCCGGAGCTGTCCGCGCTGCTCGACGAGGCGGGCGTCTACGACTACCACATCTACCGGCACGGCCTGCTGCTGATCTGTGTGCTGCGGACCCGCCGGGGTTTCGCCGACGCCCGCGCGGTCACCGCCGCCTCGCCGGTGCAGGCCCGTTGGACTGCGTCGTTGGCCCACCTGTTCGCCGAGATCGCCGACGCCGACGGCGAGCCGCTCTGGGCGTACCCGGTGTTCCACCATCCGGGGCAGCCGCCGCCGTGACGGGCGCGACCAGGCCGCGACGGCCCGGTGGGGAGGTCCCCGCCGGGCCGTCGCGGTGCCCGCCATCAGACCGCGTACGCCACCGAACCGTCGGCGCGCAGCGGGATGCGGGTCACCGGCCGACCGGTCAGGTCCAGTGGCCGGGTGTCGGTCAGGTCGAGGGTGACGCCCAGGCCCGGTTCCTGCGGCACCGGCAGGAACCCGCCCTCGCGGCGGACGCAGGCCCGCGCCGGGCCGTCGGCGAGCTGGTCGTCGAGCGGCGAGTACTCCTGGGTGACGAAGTTCGGGATGGCCGTGTCGAGCTGCACCGAGGCCATGGTGAGCAGCGGGCCGAGGCAGTTGTGGGTGACCACGGCCGCGTGGTGCGCCTCGGCCAGCGCGGCGATCTTCCGGGCGTGGCTGAGCCCGCCGGCCAGCCCGACGTCGGGCCGGACATACTGCGCGCCGCCCTGCGCCAGCAGCTCCTTGAACTCCCAGATGGTGTGCAGCCGCTCCCCGTTGGCCATCGGCACCCCCGGCGCCCGCCGGCCCACCTCGGCCTGGCTGCTCACACTGTCGATCTGGATCGGGTCCTCGACCAGCAGCGGCAGGTGCCGGGCCAGCGCCGGCACCACCGCCTGCGCCTGCAACGGGGTGAGCTTGCGGTGCAGCTCGATGAGCAGGTCGACGTCCGGGCCGACGGTGTCACGGACGGCGGCCGTGGTGGCCTCGGTCTCGGCGACCAGCCGGGCCTGCGACAGGTCACCGTAGGCTGCCGGCAGCGGGTCGAACTTCACGGCGGTGAAGCCGTCGGCGACCGCGGCGGCGGCCTGTTCGGCGAGCGCCTGCGCGCCGGTGCCGGGCAGCAGCAGGTGCAGCCGGATGCGGTCGCGCACCCGGCCGCCGAGCAGCTGCCACACCGGCACCCCGAGCCGCTTGCCCAGCAGGTCCCACAGCGCCAGGTCGACGGCGGAGACGGCGGCGGTGAGCACCGAGCCCCGGAACGGGCCCATCCGGTAGAGGTGGTGCCAGTGGTGCTCGATGCGGTCCGGGTCGGCCCCGAGCAGGTACGGCCGGAACGTCTGCACCACGGCGTGCACCGCGTCGGGATATCCCCAGCACGCGGACTGGCCCACCCCGGTCCGCCCGTCGGACGTGCGTACCTGGACGAAGTGCGCGTCCCCGCGTACCGCCGACTCCACCTCGACGATCTCCATGCCGACTCCCCCAAATTAGAGACCAATAACGGCCACAAACTTGCTTGTGCACTCTTCCATAGCCTTGGACTGCTGGTCTAGGCTCCTCAACCAACGAGCCGGAATAGGGCTCAATTATCTCTGGGGGTGTGATGGGGCAGCTCGACGACTATCGGCTGATGGCCCGGATCCGCCGGTTCGAGGAGCGGCTGACCGCCCTCAAGGACGCCGGCGAGATCCCGGGCTCGATCCACCTGTGCAACGGCCAGGAGGCCGTCCCGGTCGGCGCGTGCCGGGCGCTGCGCGACGGCGACCACGTCACCGCCACCTACCGTGGCCACGGCTGGGCGATCGCCCGCGGCGTCGACCTGACCGGCCTGTTCGCCGAGATGATGGGACGCGACTCCGCGCTGTGCGGCGGACGGGCGGCCTCGCCGTACCTGTCCGACCCGGGACGCTGGTTCGTCGGCGAGAACTCCATCGTCGGCGCCGGCGTGCCGATCGCCACCGGCGCGGCGCTCACCGCGCAACGCACCGGCAGCGGGGCGGTCAGCGTGGTCAGCATCGGCGACGGCGCGATGAATCAGGGCAACGTGCACGAGGCGCTCAACCTCGCCGCCGTGCTCGACCTGCCGCTGGTGCTGGTGGTGGAGAACAACGTCTACTCCGAGATGTCCCGGATCTCCGACATGGTGCGCGTCCGGCAGCTCGCCGAACGTGCCGCCGGCTACGGCCTGCCCGGCCGGGTGGTCGACGGCAACGACCCCGACGCCGTCGCCGAGGCGGTCACCGAGGCCGTCGACCGGGCCCGGGAGGGCTCCGGCCCGTCCATCGTGGAGGCGATGACCGAACGGCTCGTCGGCCACTACAGCGGCGACGCGCAGCACTACCGCCCGGCCGGCGAGATCGCCGCCGCCCGGCAACGCGAGCCGCTGGCCCGCATCCGCCAGGCCGCCGACGCCGACCTGGCCGCCCGGCTCGACGCCATCGACGCCGAGGTGTCCGCCGAGATCGAAACCGCCGTCACCGCCGCCCGCGCCGTCCCCCACCCGGACCCGGCGACCGCCGAGGAGCACGTCTATGTCTGAGTCGCTGCGCTACATCCAGGCCGTCAACGCCGCCCTCACCTGGGCCCTGGACAGCCGGACCGACACCATCTACTTCGGCGAGGACGTCGCGCTGCCCGGCGGGCCGTTCGGCGCGACCAAGGGGCTGCACAAGCGGTTCGGCTCCGAGCGGATCTTCGACACCCCGATCTCCGAGACGGGTTTCCTCGGCATGGCCCTCGGCGCGGCAATGACCGGGCTGCGGCCGATCGCCGAGATCATGTACGCCGACTTCTCGTTCGTGGCGATGGACCAGATCGTCAACCAGATCGCCACCATCCACTACTCCAGCGCCGGCCGCTGGAAGGCCCCGCTGGTGATCCGGATGCAGCAGGGCTACTCCCCCGGGGCGTGCGCCCAGCACTCGCACTCGCCGGAGGCGTACTTCGCGCACACCGCAGGGCTGCGGGTCGCGCTGCCGGCCACCCCGGACGACGCGTACCAGATGCTGCGCACGGCCGTGGTCAGCGACGACCCGGTGGTGGTCGCCGAGGCCCGGATGCTCTACCCGACCCGGGGCCAGGTGCGCACCGACGCCCCGGTCGAGCCCGTCGGCGGGGCCCGGGTGGTCCGCCCCGGCACCGACGTCACCGTCGTGGCCTGGTCCCGGATGGTGTCGGCGGCGCTCGACGCCGCCGGCACCCTGGCCGAGGAGGGCATCGACGTCGAGGTGGTGGACCTGCGCTGGCTCAACCCGCTCGACTTCGACACGGTCGCCACGTCGGTGTCCCGCACCGGCCGGCTGGTCGTCGCGCACGAGGCGAACCTGACCGGCGGGTTCGGCGCGGAGATCGCCGCCCGCGCCGCCGCCGAGTGCTTCACCGACCTGCGCGCCCCGATCGCCCGGGTCGCCGCCCCCGACGTGCCGATGCCCGCCGCGCCCGCCCTCCAGGCGGTCGTGGTGCCCGAGGCGGCCACCGTCGCCGACGCCGTCCGCCGGACGGTCCGGGCGTGAACGACGCCGTCCCGCCCGCCGCCGCGGGCCCACGCGACGAACGGCCGGTCGGCGCGGGCCCGTACGACGGCACCCCGCCGGCCGGCGTCGCCACCGCCGGTACCGCACCCGCCGGTCTGCTCGCCGGCCGGCGGGTGGTCGTCGTCGGCGGTGCGTCCGGCATCGGCCGGGCCACCGTCGCCGCCGCCGCGGCGGCCGGCGCGGCGGTCGCCGTCCTCGACGCCGACGCCGCCGGCGCGGACACCGCCGCCGCGCAGGTCCGCGACACCGGCGGCCGGGCCTGCGCGCACCGGGTGGACGTCACCGTCGAGACCGAGGTCGCCGAGGCGCTCGACGCCGCCGCCGCCGACCTCGGCGGGATCGACGCCGTGCTGCACGTCGCCGGGGTGATGCGCGGGCAGGGTCTCGACGTCCGGGACGTGTCGGTCGCGCTCTGGGCCCAGGTGATCGCCGTCAACCTCACCGGTCCCTTCCTGGTCGCCAAGCACGCCGCCCGGCACCTGCGCCCCGACGGCGGGGTGCTCGTGCTGGTCGGCTCGAAGGCGGGCGTGCAGGTCGGCTCCGGCTCGGTACCCTACGGCGCGAGCAAGGGAGGGTTGCACGGTCTGGCGCTCACCCTGGCCCGCCAGCTCGGTCCACAGGGGATCCGGGTGCACGCGCTCTGCCCCGGCGACATCGACACGCCGCTGATGCGACTGTCGCTGGCCGAGGCACGGGCCAACGGCACCGACGACGGACGGATCGCCGCCGTCGAAGCCGCGCTGGGTCGCCCGGAGGACGTCGCCTCGGCGCTGGTCCTGCTGGCGTCGCCGGCGAGCGCCGGCCTCACCGGCACGGTCTGGACCGGCTGAGCACCCCACCCACCAGGCCAGCGGCACACTCACGTGGAGGCACTATCGTGATCGGGATCATCGGTCCGGAGGACTCGATCCGGCTCGTCCGGGAGGTCGCGGCCGGGGAGGGCCGCGCGGAGGCGGTCACCACCCGCGCGTACACCCGCCCGGAGCAGGCCCCCGATCTGGCCCGGGAGCTGGACGAGGTGTGCCAGGTACTGCTGTTCACCGGGCGCATCCCATACGCCTTCGCCAACGCCACCGGGGAGCTGCGGGCCGAGATCGACTACGTCCCGCACGCCGGTATCGACCTCTACCGCACGCTGTCACGGATGCTGCTCGCCACCGGTGGACGACTGCCCCGGGTCAGCGTCGACACCATCGAAGCGGAGACCGTCCGGGAGACCTACCACGACATCGAGGTCGAGCCGCCCACCGAGATCCTGCCCATCGCCGACTCCTCCGGCCTGCTCTTCTCCGGCCTCGACGAGATCACCGCCTACCACCGGGAGCGGTACGCCTCCGGTGCGGTCGAGGCCTGCCTGACCTGCCTCGGCGCGGTACACCGGGACCTCGTCGACAGCGGGGTACCGGTGTGGCGTGTCGAACACACCCGGGCGTCGGTCCGCGACGCGCTGCGTCGCGCCTGGCTCGCCGCCGAGGTACGCCAGTCCCGGGCCACCCAGATCGCGGTGATGATGGTCGACCTGGGCGTCCCCACGCACCGGGTGCAGGACCCGTACCAGGCCGAACGGCAGCGGTTGCGGGTACGCGAGGCGCTGCTGGAACACGCCGAGCGGATGCGCGGTCGGCTGGCCACCATCGACGACCGGACGATGGTGATCACCACCACCCGGGGCACGGTGGAGAGCGCCCTGGCCCGGCACCGCGACGGACACGCCTCCCTGCTCACCCTGCGCGGCGTCGACGTCGAACACGCCGTCGGCTTCGGTGCCGGCACCACCATCGCCGCCGCCGAGGACAACGCCCGCAAGGCCCTGGCCCTCGGTCGGCACAGCGGCGACACTCACGTCGTCTTCCCCGACGGGGAGGTCCACTCCAGCCGGGAGATCGCCGTGCGTCCCCGGCTGCGCGAGACCGGCCCGGGCATGCTGCGCGTCTCCGAGCAGTTGCGGATCGGGCCGCTGTCCACCCGCCGGCTGCTGGAGGCCCTGCACCAGATGGACCCCGACCAGATCACCGCCCGGGGGCTCGCCGACGCGTACGGCGTGGAGGCCCGCTCGGCCCGCCGGCTGCTCAACGCGTTGCGGGCGGCCGGCTTCGCCGAGGAGGTCGGGGTGCACGTCAGCACCGGCGCCGGCCGCCCGCAGACCGTCTACCGGGTCGCGATGCAACGGCTGCTCGGCGCGATCGGGGCCGACGCGTGAGGCCCGCCGACCCTGGCCCGGCCCGCCCCACCGGCCCGGCCGGCGACCCCGGCGGGGACCTGCGCTTCACCCCGACCTATCTGGTCACCGCCACCTTCGCCGCCGACGCCGCCGCCCGGCGGGAACCGCACCGGGCCGCGCACCTGGCGCACATGCGTGCCCTGCTCGTCGACGGCACCGCCCTCGTCGTCGGGGCGCACGCCGACCTGCGCGCCTCGGTGCTGGTGCTGCGGGCCGCCGACGCGCCCGCCGCCCGCGCCCACCTCGAACAGGACCCCTACTGGCGACACGGGGTGTGGACCGCGCTCGACGTGGTCGACTACCTCGCCGCCACCGCACCGACCATCGGGAGGTCATGATGTCGTCGTTCCGCCAGATTTCCGGGGTACGGGTGCTCGGGGCCGCAGCCGCCCCGTTCGCCGCCGACCTGCTCCGCGAGGCGTGGGGCGAGGGCGGTCCCGACGCGGTGCCGGTCCGACTCGCCGCCGACCCGGCGCTACCCGAGGGCGGCCACCGCGTCGAGGTGCCGGAACAGGGCGAGATCCGGCTCACCGGCGACCCGTTCGCCGGCCTGGTCCACGCCGCCCGCGCCCTGGTCGCCGCCGCCACCCCCGCCGGGCTGCCGGTCGGCACCACCGCCAGCGCCCCCGGGCTGCCGCTGCGCACCCTGTGGACCTGGGACCACTCCACCAACTGGGACACCCGCCAGCTCGGACAGCAGGAGATCGGCGCGCTCAACCCGTACGCGAAGTCCGCCGACGCGTTCGGCGCCGACTACCGCCGGCTGGTCGACTTCTGCTCCCGCGAGCGGATCGGCGGCATCGTCGTGTACGGGCTGCTGCGCGACGCCCACGGTGGTGTCCAGGCGGCCCGCGACCTGTGCGAGTACGCCAACGCGCGCGGGGTGCGGATCATCGCCGGGGTGGGCATCAACGCCTACGGCGGGATCTACTTCGACGGCCGGCACCGCTACAACCTGGCCACCTGGCTGCGGCAGCGCCCCGACCTCGCCGCCGAACTACCGAAGAAGGTCGGCTTCGACATCGACGAGTTCGGTGACCTGCACTTCCCGGCCAGCGAGTACCTGATGGCCGCCTGCCCGTCCCAGCCGGACAACCTGGCCTGGCACCGCGACGCCGTCGACTGGCTGCTCGACACCCTGCCGGTGGGCGGGATCAACTTCGAGACCGGCGACTACGGCAGTTGCGCCTGCGCCAGGTGTGCCACGCGCACCGGGGGCGAGCGCACCTCCTGGTCGTACGAGGCGATGCGGTCGGTGTACCCGACGCTGCTGGAGACCGCCCGGCGGCCCGGCCCGGCCGGCGTGCCGCTGCGCCACCTCGTCGAGGTGTACTGGGACAACATCTTCGACCTCGACGCCCAGCGGCCCCTCGCCGACCTGCCCGACGACGTCGCCTACCAGTACTGCGTGAACCGGGCCTTCTGGTACGAGCAGCGGGACCGGTTGACCGCCGCGCACGTCGAGCGGCTCCCGCACACCACGAACGTGCTGCGCACCCACGCCGGTTCACAGTGGAACCGGCAGCGCCACTCCTGGGTGCCCGAGATGTACGCCGACATGGCGGCCCGGTCCGGGGCGGCCGGGCTGCGCGGGTTGACCATCTTCGCCGAGCCGTCCGCGTACCACCCGACCAACGAGATCAGCTACCTGGCGTACGCCCGGTTCTCCTGGAACCCGGAGCTGGCCTGGGCCGACTTCTGGCGGGACGAGGTCGCCCCCCGGTTCGGCGGTGCGGCCGAGGCGGAGGCGTTCCGCGACGGCGCGGCGCTGCTCGACGATCCGGCGGTGACCGCTACGGCGTTGACCGCCGTGTCTTCCGACGCCCTCGCCATGGTGGCGGCCACCGGCGGCGAGGTGCAGCGCCGCTGGCTGTGGCTCGCCGAGCGGACCTCGCGTCACGCCTACGCGGCCGGCTGACCCGGGTCCACCGCGGTGGACCCGGGTGGCGACGGGGTCAGTCCTCGATCCACCCGTGCGAGCGGGCGAGCTGCGAGAGGTGCTGCCGGATCTGGCTGATCTGGCCGCCGGTGAGCGTCGGCACCTGCTCGACGAGAAGATCGGTGATGGCGGCCCGGAAGGCGGCGGAGGTCAGCACGTCGCACTCGTCGTCGTCGCCCCGGTCGTCGGCCGACGACCGGGGCGAGGCGGTCGGGCCGTGGATCACCACCGGACGCGTCGGGGCCCCCGCCCCCGGGTTGAGCAGCCGGGCGTACAGCGCCTTGAGGCCGCGGTTGCCCTCCACCGACTCGAACTCCACGCGCATGCCCGGCGACACGGCCGGACGTTGGTCACCGAAGTCGTTCGCGTGGACGAAGACGTCCTCGCCACCGCCCTCGGGCCGGATGAAACCGTAACCCTTCACGTCGTCGAAGCTGAGAATCATGCCGACCGCCACCGCGACCACCACCCCACAGAACAGGAACCACCAGTACGAGACCACCGGAAGGGCAACGCCCTCGGCGCAGCCTCCATGGTAAAGGCCGTCGGACGCGGCCGTGACCCGGCGTGGCCACCGGCGCGGCGGACCGCCCGCTCCCGCGTCGACGTGGCGCGGGTCCGGGTCCGACGGGCGCGCACCCGTCGTCCGGGGCGGCGCGCCCGGCGGGGTGGGGACGCCGGTCCGACAGCCGGCGCCCACCCCTGCGCGGTACGGGCCTAACGGAGGAAGTCGCCGATCGACTCGGCCAGGCTCGCGGCGTCCAGACCGTGCAGCCGGTCGTGGTCCGCGGCCCTGCCGTAGGCACGCACCTCCTCGTCCCGCCGTATCCCGTGCGACCGCAGCCGGTGGGGCACGTCGCCGAGCGCCTCGGCCACCTCGTGCGCCGAGGTCCCCCGCAGGTACGGCTCGACCACCACCACGTTCGGCTGTGCGCCGGTCACCGCGGCGCGCAGGCCGGCGTGGTCGAACGGCCGGATCGTGGAGGCGTACAGCACCGTCACGTCCGCCGTGGACGTCGCGGCGAGCACGTCGTCGCACACCGGCCCGACGGCGACCACCACGCCGGCGCTGCCCTGCCGCAGCACGGTGAAGCCGTCCAGCACCGGGGCCGCCTCGGCGTTGGCCTTGTCGGACAGGCGCACGTAGACCCGCCCGTCGCCGGCCAGCGCGTCCCGGATCAACTTCTCCGCCTCGTCCTCGTGCCCCGGCACGTGCACGGTCCAGCCGGGCAGCGTGTCGAACAGGGCCACGTCGCCGGGGGCCTGGTGGGTCCGGCCCCGGGGCAGGTCGTCGTAGGAGCCGCCGATGCTGACCAGCACGGCACCGACGTCCTGGTGCCCGAGGTCGAGCTTGATCTGCTCGAAAGGACGCTCCACCAGGAACGGCGTGTAGGTGTGCGCCACCGGCCGGAAGCCGTTCAGCGCCAGGCCACCGGCCATCCCGATCATCGCCTGCTCGCGGATGCCCACGTTGATCACCCGGTCGGGGTAGGTGACCCGGGCCTCGTCGAACGACCAGGACGAGATGTCCGCGGTCAGCAGGACCACCTTGGGATCGGTCGCCAGCGACTCGATCACGGTGTCGACGAAGACGGACCGCATCAGCTTCCTGTCCACCTGGATGCTCATGCCGCGCTCCCTTCCCGGATCTCGCGGATCTCGGCGACCACTGCCTGCGGTCGTCCGTCGGGTTCCCGGGTCAGTGCCCGGTACAACTCGTCGTTGTCGCGTCCGTCCACGGTGGCCGCGTGCCAGCCCTCCACCTCGAAGCGCCGGGCGATGCCGTCCGGCCAGCCGAGGCTCGCCGACCGGTTGTCGATCACGATCGCGGTGATCCGGTCCAGCCCGAGACGACCGGCGATCGCGATCGCCTCGTGGTTGCTGCCCTCGTCGAACTCGCCGTCGCCCATCAGCACCACCACGCGGGCCCGCCGCCCCTCGGCACGCAGCGCGAGGGCGGTTCCCACCGCCAGCGGGAGCCCGTGACCGAGCGAGCCGCTGCTGATCTCCACGCCGGGCACCAGCGTGCGGTCCGGGTGGAGACCGAGTGGCGAACCGAGCTGCGCCCAGGTGTCAAGCGTCTCCGGGGCGATGAACCCCTTCGCGGCGAGCATCGCGTAGTGGGCCATCGGCCCGTGACCCTTGGAGAGGAAGAACCGGTCCCGGTCCGGGTCGTCGATGTTCGCCGGCGAGACGTTGAGCACCCGGTCGTAGAGCACCCAGATGGCATGCAGCGTCGACGCCGCCGCCCACCCGTGCTTCTCGTCACCGACCATCCTGCCGAACAGGCCGCGTAACGTCGTTTCTGTCGTCTGCATGCTCCCACCTGCCCCATCTCGGTTCCGAGGAAAGCGCAACGCTTTCCCCACTGCCTGGTCAATACGGTGTTCACCTGGGGTGGGGGCGGGCCGCCACCGGCGGGCCGGCGGCCGCACCCGCCACCACCAGCGGGTCGTGGTCGATCAGGCAGGCTTCCGGGCGGTCAGGAGGGAATATCCCAGCGACGGCTCCGCGCTGAACGCGTGGAACCGGGAGAGCGTGAGATCGAACTGCTCCGCCCCGATGTGCGGCAGGGCCTGTTCCCGCAGGGCACCGAACCGCTCCGCCGCCTTGCCCCAGGACGGCCGGGTGTGCTTGCTGACGTCCTCGGTGGGGCCGGGTTCGAGCCCGGCGGCGCGGATGAGGGAGAGGTAGTCGTCGAGGCTGACGACCGACAGGACACCCTTGCTGGCCTGGTTGACGCGGGCGGCACCCGCCTCGTACCCGTCGTCGCTCGGGAGCAGCATGAAGTCACCGATCGCCAACCGCCCCCCGGGCCGCAGTACCCGGGCCGCCTGCCGGAGGACATGAGCCCGATCCGGCATGTGGTGCAGCGACTCCAGGGCCCAGACGACGTCGAAGGACTCGTCCGGGAATGGGAGATCCATCGCGTCGGCCAACTGGAAGGACAACCGGTCGGCCAGCCCGGCGGAGACCGCACGGTCGTTCGCCCGCTCCACCTGCCGCCTACTGATGGAGACCCCGACAACCTCGATCTTGTGGGCCGCGGCCAGCCTCATGGCCGGCTCCCCGATACCACAACCGAGATCGAGCAGACGATCACCCGGCTCGATGGTCAGCAGACCGGCGAGCCTGTCGGTCAGCCGATTGGCGGCCTCGTCCACCGACACGTCTTCGGACGCGTCCTTCCAGTAACCATGGTGCAGATTCTCGCCCCAGAGTTGGTCGAGCAGATCCGCAAATGCGTCATAGCCATGGCCAATCTCATCCGGCGTCGGCTTCTTCACCAGTTCCCCTCGACCATCTTTTTCCCCAATTCTACGATCCATGCCGCCATTGAATTGTCTTCCAGCTGGCCGCCAACTCGACACGCGAGCTGAGGCTCATCTTCTGGTAAACCTTCTTGAGATGGAAGGCCACGGTGTGTCGAGAGATGAACAGCTGCCGGCCGACCTCGTTGTTGGTGTGACCCTGACTCACGAGTTCCGCGACCGCGAATTCGGTGTTGGTGAGCCCGTGCGGCAGTTGCCCCTCGCACTCGACCGTCCGGATCACACCGCGTCGCACGCCGTATTCGCGGAGCTTGTTGGCGACCCGGGAGGCATCACGGGCGGCACCGACCGCGGTGTAGGCGACCAACGCCGACTCGAAGATACGAATTGTGTTGTTCCGTTCCGACCGCCGCTTGGCCAACAAGCCGGCCAGGTCCTCCCGGGCGGAGGCGCCGCACCACCGGTCGGGATAGAGGTTCGCGGCCTCGAGCAGCTTGCCGGAGTCCTCCTCCAGCAGGCCGGCGGCGTGCAACGCCGCCGCGCGGATGACGCTGAACCCCGGATGCGCGGCGGCCGCGGCGGAGGCCGCCGCGGCCGCGGCTTCCGCGAGGTCGTCGGCGCCCAACGTCCGGGACGCGCGCACCAGCCAGGACGCCGCCGCCGGCTCGGACACGAGAAGCTGCCGAAGGACGAGGTGACTGGAGACGATCCCGGCGATGAGTCCCGCCGCCCGCTCCACCCCGCCCCGGGCCTCTGCCGCCTGGGCGGTCACCCACGCCCCCGCCGCCTGACCGAAGTAACCCAGCAGGGCCTCACCGGTCAGCTTGTCCACATAGGTGAGACAGGTCCTCATGTCCGCCCGGCGGAGCGCGGCGAGTGCCAGTACGACATAGCCGGTGGGCAGCAGGGACCGGGCCTCGCAGCGCTCCGCGACCTGCAGCCCCGCGGTCACCTCGGCGAGACCGTCGTCGACACACCCCATGGCGAACAGCAGCTCGCCCCGGATGATGAGCGACGTCGCGGCGACGAGTTGCGAGTCCGACTCCTCCCGGTGCCGCTCCAGGGAGTCCATCAGCCGCCAGCCGACCTCGAGATCCCTGGCCTTCGTCAGCAACGCGACTCGCCAATAGGGAGTCAGCTCGCAGAATTCGTGGCCCTCTTCACACTTCACTCCGACGGCCTCGGTGGCATAGTGCAAGCCCGCGTCGAGGCGACCCCCGTACCACCACAAGGCGGAACGGCGAAAGAGCCGGGCGGTCGCACACGAATGGGATCCGGGCTCGTCCCCGCACCCTACGAAGGGGTTCTGGGGGAATGGCACCTGCGATGCATAGCGGTTGCGGTCACCGGGAATCTCCACGCCGGCAGGCGCCGGCGTCAGCAAAGACGACAAGGATCCTCCCCAGTGGTTCCTGTTTTCCGGACAGTTGCCCTCTTGACAATTACCACGGGCGGCTGACCCGTGACCGACAGTACTACCGCCGACGCGCTGCGTCCAGGGTGGATTGCGAAGTCACCGCCGCCGGACGTTTCCTCTGGTTACCAAGTAGGACACTGATCAAAATTCCCGGAGTGTGGACAGAAAGACTGCCTGCATATAGGCTGATGTCGATCAGATGTTACCCCCTGGTAACGTTGTGCGCACGTCGGAATGAAGACAAAACCGGGCGCGGCCCGCGCGGCGACACCGGCCACCAAGATCCGAAATCGTAACCGGGAGTCACGCGCGAATAAAATGCCCGAATAGTCACCCCATCGGCCTGCGCCTGAGGCCGGGGACATCATTTCGAGGTCCGCCGTGGCGTGGCAGGGGAATCACGTAATTCGTGAAGAACACTCGAATCCTGAGTCAGGCCGGCGTGCAGAGGTGCAACAACGCCTGGGCGGCGAGGCGATACCCGTAGGCACCCAGCCCCACCACCACCCCACTCGCCAACGGGGCGATCACCGACTCGTGCCGGAACTGCTCGCGCGCCCACACGTTGCTGAGATGCACCTCGATCCACGGTGGCGCGTAGCTGGCCAGGGCGTCCCGCAGACTCCAGCCGGCGATCATCAACGCTCCGGGGTTGACGATGGCGCCGACCGTGGTGTCCCGGTGCTCGTGGATCGCGCCGACCAGCTCGCCCTCCCCGTCACGCTGCACCGAGACGACCTCCCAGCCACGGGAACCCACCTCTTCGGCGACCGCCCGTTCGACGTCGGCAAGGGTGTCGGTGCCGTAGATCTCCGGCTCGCGGTGGCCCAGCGCACCCAGGTTGGGACCGTTGAGGAGAAGCATCACACTCAAGGAACACCTCTCAGTTCAGGGCGGTCCGCTCGACCTGCCACCGACAACGACCTGCGTGGTTCTTCCACGCTAGGACAGACCCGATCGGTGGGCATCCCCAGACCTGATAGCACCGTCGACGACACCGCACTGTCAGATCTGGGGATGCCCACCGCCCCACGCCGGTCCTACCCTCCGAAGGGCCGTGCCGGTCGCCGGCTCGACCGAAGGCACCGAGGAGGACACGAGCCGGGGGGCTGATCGACACCCACCGGGCGGGCTGCCCCCACCAACAGTGGTCGCGACCTGTGGAAAGGAACACGGCTGTGCCTCAGTCTGCGGAGCACGTCGAGAAGTGGGTGCGCCGGTTCCACCCGGCACCGGAGGGCGCGCCCCGGCTGGTGTGCCTGCCCCACGCCGGCGGCTCGGCAAGCTTCTTCCACCCGGTGTCCAGGGCGCTCTCCTCCACGGTGGAGGTCCTGGCGATCCAGTATCCGGGCCGCCAGGACCGTCGTCACGAGGCCGCCGTCGACAACGTCCCGGATCTGGCGGACCGGATCCTCGACGCGCTACAGCCCCTGGACGACCGCCCCCTGGCACTGTTCGGGCACAGCATGGGCGCGGTACTCGGCTACGAGGTGGCGTTGCGGATGCCCGACGCCGGCCTGCCGCCCCCGGTTCACCTGTTCGCCTCCGGGCGACGGGCCCCGTCCCGTTACCGGGACGAAGGGGTGCGCCACCTGCCGGATGCCCGGATCGTGTCCGAGCTGCGGAACCTGAGCGGCACCGAACCGACCATGCTGGCCGACCCGGAGGTGCTGGAGATGATCCTGCCGGCCGTCCGCAGCGACTACCACGCCATCGAGACGTACCGGCACGACCCCGGCCGGAGGCTCGACTGCCCGGTCACAGTCCTCACCGGGGACAGCGACCCCCGGGTGTCCCTCGACGAGGCGCGCGCCTGGGGTGAGCACACCACCGGGCCGATGGAACTCCGGATCTTCCCGGGGGGCCACTTCTTCCTGGTCGACCGGAACGCGGACGTGCTGGCGGTGCTGCGGCGGGAGCTGGTCGGCAGCAGACCCGCCGTGGCGTGACGAGTCCCCTTCCGATCCCCTTCGTGCAGCGCCGACCTGTGGAGTTTCCATGACCGTCGTGGACGTCGTCATCGTGGGCAACGGGCCGATCGGTGCCACCCTGTCGGTGCTGCTCGCCCGGCGCGGCTGGCGGGTGACCGTGCTGGAACGCCGTCCCCGGCCGTACCGGCTTCCCCGGGCGACCAGTTTCGACGGTGAGACCGCCCGCCTACTGGCCAGCACCGGAATAGGTCCGGACCTCGGTCGGATCACGGAACCGGCAAGCGGCTACCAGTGGCGTACCGCCGCCGGTGAGACCCTGCTGGACATCGTGTTCAGCACCTCCGGCCCGTACGGCTGGCCGGACGCCAACACGATGCACCAGCCGGCGCTCGAGGAACTCGTCGCCGCCCGGGTGACGTCGCTTCCCGCGGTCACCGTGCTCCGTGGCCACGAGGTGGTGGGCATCACCGACCGCGACCAGCTGGTCGACGTACGCGTCACCGACGACGACGGTGCGACCCGGGTGCTCTCCGCCCGCTGGGTGGTGGGATGCGACGGCGCCAACAGTTTCGTCCGCCACCACCTCGACGTCGCCGTCACGGACCTCGGGTTCTCCTACGAGTGGCTGCTCTGTGACGTCGAGCTCCGCGAACCGCGCGAGTTCGTCCCCACCAACGTGCAGTTCTGTGATCCGGCCCGACCGACCACCCAGGTGGGCAGCGGCCCCGGGCGGCGACGCTGGGAGTTCATGCGGCTGCCCGGCGAGAGCACAGCCGAGCTCAACCGGGACGAGACGGCCTGGCGTCTGCTGAGGCCGTACGGCGTCACCCCCGACAACGCCACCCTGCTGCGCAGCACCACGTACATCTTCCAGGCCAGGTGGGCCGAGCAGTGGCGGGTGGGGCACGTCCTGCTGGCCGGCGACGCCGCCCACCTCATGCCGCCCTTCGCCGGGCAGGGCATGTGTTCCGGTATCCGGGACGTGGTCAACCTGGCCTGGAAGCTCGACCTCGTCCTCCGCGGGACGGTGGCCGAGTCCCTGCTGGACAGCTACACCGAGGAGCGGCGTACGCAGGTCCGGGACGCGATCCTGGCATCGGTCCAGCTGGGCCGGGTGATCTGCGTGACCGATCCGGCCGCCGCCGCCGAGCGGGACGCCACCGTGCTGGCGAACCGGCGCGGACGCCCGGCGGGCCGCCCGGAGCCGGCGAAGCCGCTCTCGACCGGGCTGCTGCACCGACGGCCCGGAGCCGACGCGGCCGAGCCACCGGCGGGTGCGGTAGTGCCGCAGGGGCGGGTGACGCGCAACGACACCACCGGGCTGTTCGACGATGTCGTCGGCCGGGGTTTCGTCCTGCTGGCCACCGGGGATCCCCGCACCGCACTCGACGGGGACCGACTGGCCTTCCTCGCCGAACTCGACACCCACCTGGTCCGGCTGCTGGCCCCCGGGGACGCGCCGGGGGACGGGGTGGTGGACGTGGACGAGGTCTACCGCCCGTACCTGGCCCGGTTCGCGGTGTCGTACCTGCTGGTCCGTCCCGATCACCACGTCTTCGGTGCGGCGAACGACCCCGGTGGCCTCAGGGACCTGGTGGACGACCTGCGTGACCAGCTACACGTGACCGCGCCCGCCGGTGCGCCGATGCGGACCGGCTGACGCGGCAGCAGCCGGGCAGGACCGGCCGGGCGGCGGGCGACCCGGCGGCCGGCCCTGCCGGGTTTCTCAGAGCCGTTGCGCCAGACACCGCATGCTCGCCATCAGGCTGCGGAGCTCCACCGTCAGGTAGTTGCTGTGCGGCAGCAGCGACGTGAGCTGGTACAGCGTGACCCACAGGTACCGGTCGTCGGGCTCGGGGAAGTCGGGCTCGACCTCGATCACCAGGTAACGGTTCTGCGCGTGGTGGAAGCGGCCGCCCTCCTCGGAGTGCAGGACGTCCAGCCGGACGCGGGAGGCGGTGGCCGTGAGCGCGTAGTCGAGGTAGCGGGGACGGTGTTCCGCCGGCACGTCCACGTAGTTGCCCGGTTGGCAGTGCACGGTGGCGGTCAGCTCGGCGACGTTGAGCATGCCCGCGTCACTACGCGCCTGTACCAGCGCGTGCAGCGTCCCGCCGATCCGCTTGACCAGCAGCGCGAGCAGACCGGCCTGTCTGGGTGCCACAAGTGGCTGGGTCCACGCGGCGACCTCGCGACTGCTCGCCTGCACGGCCACCGCGATCACGTCGAAGTACTTGCCGTCGCGGTGGTCGATGACGTCGGTGCCGAGCCGCCAGCCGTCCTCGGTGACCTGCCGAAGTGGCACCCGACGCTGCACCATCTCCTGCCGGGACCGCATCTCGGTCAGCCAGCTGAGTATCGTCCCGGTGTCGTGCGCGGCGCTACCGTGACCGGCCAGCGACCGCAGGACCGCGCGGGTGAACGGGTCGTCGCCGGCGTCCTGGACGTCCGGTCCGGTCAGCGCCGGCGGGATGCACGCCAGGACGGTCCTGGAGTCCATGTTCACCATGTGGTCCAGGAGCAGCAGGCGACGGATCTGACCGAGCGTGAGCCAACAGAAGTCCTCGTCGAGTGGCACCTCCTCCTCGGTCTCGACGACGATGTTGCGGTTGCGCTTGTGCAGGAACCAGGACCCCTGCTCGGACTGCAAACCGTCGAACAGCACCCTGCCACGAGAGCCGGGTCGGAAGTACTCCAGGTACTTCGTGTCGGCGCCGCCGTGGACCCTCATGTAGTTGCTGCGGGTGGCCTGCACGGTCGGCGAGAGCTGGAGGCCGTTGATGTTGCCCGGCTCCATCTTGGCCTGCATGAGGCAGTGCAGGACACCGTCGATCCGTTTCACCAGGATGCCGAGCACCCCGATCTCCGGCTGCACGATGATCGGCTGGGCCCACTCGCCCGCCCACGGCCGGTCGGTCCGGACCCGCAGGCCCTCGATGGAGAAGAACCGTCCGCTGGCGTGCACGAGGTTGCCGGTGTCCGGGTCGAAGTCCCACCCGGACAGGTCCGCGAACGGAATCCGGTCCACCCGGAAGCTGTTCGCCCTGGTGCGTGCGCTGAACCACGAATGGAAGTCCGCCATGGACATCACCGCGTCGTCGGCCGGGGCCGTGACCCGACCGACCCGTTCCGCTTCCAGGACGGCGTGCCTCGCGCCAGAGCTGTCAATCACAGGATCCCCCTGATGTCGTGCCTGCTCGCCGGGCCAGCCGACCCGCAACCGGCAACTGGTGGTGAGGTCCCACCCCACGACGGTCCGGGCGCTGGGGCCTCTCCTCGGGTCCGGGGCGCAGCAGGCCGACTTCCGCCCTGGTGTGCGTGCGTGCCTGTGCTCGACGCTAGGACAAGGGTGATCGGCCGGGCATCCCTCGGTCTGATGGCGCCGCCGTCCCGCCGTCCGTCGGCTATCAGATCAGGGGATGCCCACCGTGCCCCGGCGGTCCTACTGTCCGAAAGGGCCTTGCCGGGAGGGTCGACCGGGCCGGCCGGGCCGGCAGGTCCACGTCTCACCGCGATCGTTGCCGACCTGCCGCAACACCCGGGAAGGAGAGCTGGTGACGCCCGTACGGATCGGGATCATGGGGTGCGCGAGCATCGCCCGTCGCCGGGTGCTGCCTGCCATGGCCGCTTCTCCCGGCATCGAGATCGCGGCGATCGCCAGCCGGGACCTGGACACGGCAGCGGAGACGGCCCGGCCCTACGGCTGCCGGGCGGTCCGGGGTTACCAGGCGCTGCTGGACCTCGACGAGGTCGAGGCCGTCTACATCCCGTTGCCCAACGCCCTGCACGCCCCCTGGATCGAGAACGCCCTGCACGCCGGCAGACACGTGCTCGCCGAGAAGCCGATGACCACGACCGCGGCCCGGACGGGTGAACTGCTGGCCACCGCGCGCTCCCGCGGCCTGGTGCTGGTGGAGAACATGATGTTCCTCCACCACAGCCAGCACGCGGCGGTCCGACGTCAGGTCGCCGACGGTGCGATCGGCTCGCTGCGTTCCTTCCACGCCTCCTTCGGGGTACCGAGGCGTCCGGCTGACGACGTGCGTCACCGCGTCGAGCTCGGTGGTGGCGCACTGCTGGACACCGCGGTCTATCCGGTGCGCGCGGCGATGTCCTTCCTGGGCGGTGACAAACTCGACGTGCTCTCGGCGGTACTGACCTCCCGGCACGGCGCCCACGTCGACTCCTGCGGACAGGCCCTGCTGTGTACCGACGACGGGGTGGGAGCGCAGTTGACCTTCGGTCTCGACCACTCCTACCGGTCCGAGTACCAGCTCTGGGGCAGCGAGGGCCGGATCGTCGTCGAGCATGCCTACAGCCCACCCGCGGACCACGTCCCGGTGGTGCGCCTGGAGCGGCACGCGGGCGTGCAGGAGCTCCGGCTGACGCCCGACGACCAGGTGGCGAACGCGGTGAACGCGTTCGCCACCGCGGTCCGGTCCGGGCACCTCCGCGACGACGACAACGCGCTACGGCAGGCGGTCCTCGTCGACGACATCCGCATCAGGGCGAGGGACTGTGTCGACCGCACCGCCGCCCGGGTCGCCACCGGTCGGCGGGAGGGGTCGTCGTGAGCCGCAGGTGACCGCGGCCGATCGGGACAGTGCCGGCGCTGCCCCCCGGTCGGACCATACCGAAACAACTCGATCCCGATCGCGGGCCGGCCCGCGCCGACCGGCAGGAGTACCGCATGCAGCTGTTCAGTGTCCGTGACAGGGTGGTCGGGGGGCGGGACCATGGGTGACCCGGCGAGCGCCTCACAGTTGCTGGCCGCCCGGCTGCAGATTCCCCCCATCCCGTACAGCCACGCCGCCGGTTCCTGGATCTTCGCCTCGACCGGGCAGCGTTATCTCGACGCGTCGAGTGGGATCATCAACGTGAACATCGGCCACGCCCACCCCACCGTGGTCGAGGCGTTGCGGGACCAGGTCGGAATCTGCACGTACGCCAGTCCTGGCTCGCTGCTGGCCAGCGGCATGGAGCAGTTGGCCGCCGCCACGGCGAGGGCCGTGCACCGGCCGGACGACCGCGTCATGTTCACCCCCACCGGCACCCATGCCGTGGAGGCCGCCATCGCCCTGGCCAGGTTGGTCCAGCGGTCACGGGGTGAGAAGAACCGGCACCGGGTGCTGACGGCGTCGCTCGGTTACCACGGCAACAGCGCGTTCGTGCTCGCGTTGTCCGGTCACCGCTCCCGGCGGCCACACGAGGACGACAGTTTCGGCATCGGACCGGCCTTCGATCCCCCCTACCCCGGTCAGCATCTCGACTGCCCGTACCCCACCTGCCGGGTGGAGTGCGCGCAGGCCGTCCGGGACGCCATCGTCGACGCCGGCCCGGACAGCGTCGCCGCGGTGCTGATGGAACCCGTCAACGGCACGACCGGAGGCGGCTACACCCCGCCGCCCGGATATCTGCGGGCGGTCCGCGAGATCTGCGACGAGTACGGGGTCCTCCTCATCCACGACGAGGTGCTCACCGGGTTGGGTCGTACCGGGCTCCCGCTGGCCTCGCACCACGCATCGGAGGTACGTGCGGACATCGTCACGCTGTCGAAGGGGCTCGGGGCGGGATACGTCCCGCTGGCCGCCACGATGATCGCACCGGACCTGGCCGAGGACATCCTGTCCAGCGGGGCGTGGCTGCCGCTGATGGGGACCATGTCGGCGACCCCGCTACAGGCACGGGCCGGGTTGGCCGTGCTGTCGGTGCTCGACGAGCTCGGCGCCCTCGACCGCGAACAGGTACGCGGTGCGGCGGTCACCCAGGTGGTGGCCGAGGTGACCCGGGATCTGCCCGTGGTGACGGACGTCCGGGGCGTCGGCTACTTCCACGGCATCGAACTGGCCCCGGGCACCGTCGGCGAGGCTCTCCGGATCACCAGGAGCAACGGTCTGCTGCTCTATCCGTTCGTCGGGTACCGCCGGGGCGGCGGCGGTGAGGGCCTGCTGGTGGCACCGCCGCTGAACGCCACGGACGCCGACCTGGACTACCTCGGCCAGGCGCTGCGGGCGTCGCTGGTCCGACTCGCCGAGGGCGTGGGCTGACCACTCGCGCGGCGGGGCGTGGCGGGTGGCCTTCCGGCCACCCGCCATCCTCCTGTCAGCCGGCGGTCCACGACCCGACCGGCACCTCGGGGGTGACGGACTGGTGTGCGCGGGTCGCCCGGAGCGCCAGGCAGGCGTCGTAGCCCGGCAACAGGCCCCGTTCGACAGCCTCGCGCAGCGAGGGCGCCGCGGCGTCCCGGTCGGACAGGACCGGCGCACCGGGGAGCCTGAGGGGTAGGCCGATCTCGGGGTCCAGCGGGTGCACCGTGATGACGTCCTGCGGACGGTAGAGCTCGGAGAGGTGGTACTGGACGCAGGTGTCGTCGTCCAGCGCGACGAAGGCGTGCCCGAGCCCCTCCTCCACATAGATCGAGGAGGCCCCCCGCCCGTCCAGGACGATCATGTCCCACTTCGCGAAGGTCGGTGAGCCCGTCCTCAGGTCGACCACGAAGTCGAGCATCGAGCCCCGGACGCAGGTGACGAACTTGGCCAGGCCCGGCGGGACGGCCGCCCCGTGTACGCCCCGCAGCACGTTCCGGTGCGAGACCGAGTAGTTGGTCTGGACGAGCTTCGGTGGGTACCCGAGCACCTCGGCCAGCACGTCTTCCCGGTATGCCTCGAAGAACACCCCACGGTCGTCGGTGAACGACCGGGACGAGATGAGGAACGCGCCGTCGATGTCCAGCGGCCGTACCGTCATGCTGCGATTGGTCAGGCCCGGTGGCGTCATGGGTGACCGCCAGCTCCGCAGGCACGGTGGGCGCCGGTGACCGCTGCGGCCCTCATCGCGGCAACTTCAGCCGGCTGAGCTGCTCCCGCAGGTGGTCGAGGCGCTTCGGCAGGTCCGCGTCCCCCTCCGGCCACAACATGTCGATGCCGATCCGTCCGTCGAAGGTGTTCACGACGTACCCGCCCAGGGTCGAGAACTCCCTGATGCTGGACACGGCGTGGAAGTTCGTCAGCCGCAGCTCGTCCGGCGTCCGCATCGGCGGCACCAGGCCCCAGTTCATCATGCCGACCGCGACGGGTCCGGCGCCCGGGTCCCACGGTTTCGCCTCCGGCGCGGACCGGCTGAACAGGTCCAGCAGGCTGCGCTGGATCGACCCGTCGGCCAGGCCCGCCCGCAGCCGTTCACCGATCGCCCGGGCGAGCGTCACCGCGTCGGGCCCGATGTCGTCGGTGGCGACGAACCCGGAACCGCCCAACACGTTAGTGCCCTCGGTCGCACCGACCTGCGGGGTCAGGTGCCCGCGCAGGTTGACCGTGAACCGGTACACCAGCTCGGTCAGCGGCAGGTCGCGAAGGTCCGCCTCGACCAGGAGCAGGACGCCCGCCAGCAACCCGTTGATCGTCACGTGTTCCCGGTGGCCGAGCTCCGCCAGCGCGGTGGTCTGCGCCGCCGTCAGGCGGTGTTGGACGCCGTTGCGGGCGAAGGCGCTCCGGTCCGGGTCGGTCGACGGCGCGGCCATCGCCATCGGCCCGGGGGCGGGTCCGCGGTCGGGCACCGTCGGGCGGATGCCGCGCTCGGCGAGCAGCTCCTCCAGCGACCGTGGGTACGGGTGGCGGGGCAGCTCGACGGGCACGCCACCGACCACATCGGTGTAGCAGGACCAGATCTCGGCGAGCAGCGCGACGGAGTGGTTGGCGTCGGCGATGCTGTGATGGGTCAGCAGGCACACGGTCGCCACGTCGCCGTCGCGGACGACGTTGAGTGCGCTCAGCGTCCGGCGCTGGTCCAGCGTCACCCCGGCCAACGGACGGTCGAGGTCCCCGCCACCGGTGCGGAGCTCCGGCCGGGTGTCGGACTCGACGAAGACCGGTCCGTCGTCGCCGTCGTCCAGCCGCGCCCCGAGCTGGGGATAGGCCTGACACACGGCCGCGTACGCGGTGGTGAGCGCCGCCAGGTCCAGCCGGCCCTCGGCGCGCACGGTGTATCCGATGTACGCCTCCCTGGCGGCATGGATCTGTTCGGTGGGTGCCAGGGTGCGCCACGTTCCCGCTCGTGTCACGAATCGGCCTCCAGTCAGCGTGCAGGGTCGGGTGACCTGCGCCTTCAAGCCTGATCAGGCTCCTCCACACGGCTGCCCGGGGCCATCACCAACGTGGGTGGTCGGGCGGCCCCACGGCTCGGCGGCGGAGCGGACCGGACGGCTCAGTCGGTGCCTCCGGGGGGTGCCTCGTGGACCAGCGACTCGACCACGGGAACCACCTCGGCCGGGGACGGCAGGGCGGCGATCTCGCGGGCGAGCGCGCGGGCGGCGGCGGCGTAGCCCGGGTTGGCGACGATCTCCTGGCAGGTCTTCGCGATGACGTCGCTGGTGGCCTCCTCCGGCGAGAGCACCAGCCCCGCACCGGCTTCCACGATGCGGCGGGCCATCTCGTTGGCCCGGAACAGGTTGGGGTCGGGAATCAGCACCTGGGGCACCCCGAAACTCAGCGCCGTCATCATGGTGCTGCCGCCGGACTGGTGCACGAGGACGTCGCAGGTGGGGGCGAGGACGTCCAGCGGAACCCAGCCGGCCCGGACGTTCGTCAGCCGCTCCTGCAGGACGGGGAGGGCGTCGTCCGCCACCGGCACCACGACCTCCGCGTCCAGGGTGCCGACGTTCTCGACGATGGCCTGGAGGAAGTCGTACTGGTGGTAGGTCGCCACGCCCGTGCCGATGGTCACGCCGATCCGGGTGTCCGTGCCCCGGGTGTACATCCACGGCTCCAGGCAGCGCTGCGTGTTGCCCGGAATCCAGCGCATCAGCTGTGCGTCGGCGGCGTCCGGCGGACGCAGGCTCGGCGGGGTGATGTCGATCATCAGATCCGGCTCGGGCAGTACGTCCAGGCCCAGCTCGGCCAGCTCGGGCTGGAGCTCTTCGGTCGCGCCGAGGTCGAGCAGCCGCGGGTCGTGGATGTCCCACGCGTGGCGTACGTAGGGCACCCCGAGGCGCTTCGCCAGCAGCGGTGCGGCGTAGGAGGCCATCCCGCCGATGACGACGTCCGGACGCCAGTCGCTGGTGAACGCCAGCAGGGCGTCGAGGGTCACCGCCTCCAGTCGCGCGTACCAGTGACCCGACTGCTGCTCCCGCTCGATCGGGTCCTCCGGGACACGCAGCAGCCGGCTGTCCCGGGCGATGATCTCGCGGGGGGACACCGCGGGGTCGGTGACCCGTACGGCGGAGAGCCCGACCCCGGCGATGGTCGAGACCAGATCGTCGAGCGAGGCGGTCACCATGACCTGATGTCCCGCGTTACGCAGGGCCGTCCCGAGCGGGACGTGGCTGAATATCGTGGACGGGGCGATCCCGGCGAGAATTAGGACCCGCAAGTTTGTCCTCCCAGCGGTCATGGATCCGGCTGCGGCGCCGGGCCCGGAAAAGGCGTCATCTGCCCACCGGCCGGCTCCACCGGAACCAGCTTGCCGATGCCGCAGGCCAGGGTCATCACCAAAGTGGATAGTATCAATCGACTTTCCAGAATGGGTCTACCACGTTGGGGGATGCCGGCTCGTTCCGGCACTTCTAGTCTCTTCCGGAGAGATTCCGAAAGGTACGGCCGTTCTGCCGTGCGCCGGATCTGCCGTGCGCCGGAATCGGGTGGACGCCTGGCCGCCGCTCCGGCTCCAGCGCAAGGTTCAGCGAACATCCCGCACTCGACCGTAGGGGATACGACATGGTCGACTCAGCCCGATCGCACCTGCTGGAACTGGTCCGTGGCTATCACGAGGCCCAGGTCCCCGGACCCACACCGTTCATTCCCGGGCAGACTCCGATCCTGTCCTCCGGTGCGGTGCTGGACGCCGACGACCGGGAGGCCCTGGTGGCCGCCGCGCTCGACCTGCGGATCGCCTCCGGCCAGATCACGGCGAAGTTCGAGTCGTCCCTCGCCAGGACGCTCAAGCGGCGCAAGGCGGTGCTGACGAACTCCGGCTCGTCGGCGAACCTGCTCGCGCTGAGCACCCTGACCTCACCGGAGCTGGGCGACGAACGGCTCAGGCCGGGCGACGAGGTGATCACGGTCGCCGCCGGCTTCCCGACCACGGTGAACCCGATCCTGCAGAACGGCCTCGTGCCGGTGTTCGTCGACATCGAACTCGGCACCTACAACACCACCGCCGAGCTGGTCGAGCAGGCGATCTCCCCGCGCACCCGCGCGATCATGATCGCGCACACGCTGGGCAACCCGTTCCCGGTCGCCGAGATCGCCGAACTGGCCGCCCGGCACGGGTGCCACCTGATCGAGGACAACTGCGACGCGGTGGGCTCGACCTATCAGGGCAGACTCACCGGCACCTTCGGCGTCTTCTCCACCATCTCCTTCTACCCGGCGCACCACCTGACCATGGGTGAGGGCGGCATGCTGCTGTCCTCGGACATCAGGCTGGCCAAGCTGGCGAAGTCGTTCCGCGACTGGGGCCGGGACTGCTGGTGCGAGCCGGGCGAGGACGACCGCTGCCTGAAGCGGTTCGACCTCCAACTCGGCACGCTCCCGGAGGGCTACGACCACAAGTACGTCTTCTCCGAGGTCGGCTACAACCTCAAGAGCACCGACATCCAGGCCGCGCTCGGGCTGAGCCAACTGGCCAAGCTGCCCGACTTCATCGAGGCCCGCAAGCGCAACTGGCGTCAGCTCCGGGAGGGGCTGGACGGCCTGCCCGGCCTGCTGCTGCCCGAGCCGACGCCGGGCAGCGACCCGAGCTGGTTCGGCTTCATCATCACGGTGCTGCCGGACGCGGGCTTCGACGTCCCGGACATCGTCGGCCACCTGGAGAGCCACAAGATCCGTACCCGGCGGTTGTTCGCGGGCAACCTCACCCGGCACCCGGCCTACATCGGCCGGCCACAGCGCATCGTCGGCTCACTGGCCAACAGCGACACGGTGACCGAGCGTACCTTCTGGATCGGCGTCTACCCGGGCATCACCACCGAGATGATCGAGTACGTCATCGGCACGCTCAAGGAGTTCGTCGCCACGCA
Source organism: Micromonospora sp. DSM 43699 (assembly GCF_055517075.1). Lineage (NCBI taxonomy): Bacteria > Bacillati > Actinomycetota > Actinomycetes > Micromonosporales > Micromonosporaceae > Micromonospora > Micromonospora sp. DSM 43699. The sequence continues at coordinate 68 of NZ_JBTMMT010000019.1, read as the reverse complement.
CTGACCGGACGACCCCACCCGGGGCCCCCCCCCCCCCCGGCCCACGACCGGGTAGCCGCCGCCGTCGT